>CAJBSR010000192.1 GCA_903958285.1 uncultured Sphingomonadales bacterium | reverse complement strand
GTGGAGAAGGCAGACGCATGGCCGCCGCGCTAGGCGATAAATCCGTGTTGCTGCTGCGCAACCACGGTGTCGCGGTGACGGGTGCGAGCATCGCCGATGCGTTCAACACGCTCTATTTCTTTGAGCGCGCCGCGATGACTCAAATCCTCGCGCAATCCAGCGGCCAGAAGCTGCGCCTCGTGCCCGAACCCACTTTGAGCCTGACGGCCGAGCAATATACGACGTCCGCCAAGGTCGAGGGTCTAGACCGCATTGACCTCCATTTCGCGGCACTGAAGCGCATGCTGGACCGGCAGGGATCAGACTATGCAGAGTGAAACTCGATCAACCCGCACAACGGGCGCGGTGATCCTCGTCGGCCTCATGGCGCTCAGCCTGTTCATCAATTACATCGACCGCGGAAACCTTGCGACCGGTGCGACGCAGATCCGGGCCGACCTCAATCTCTCGGCCACAGCCTATGGCGCGCTCGCGGCGGCGTTCTATTTTGCTTATGCGTTCTTCCAGCTTCCGGCGGGCGCGCTGTCGGACCGGATCGGCGGCAAGCTCGTGCTCGGCCTTGGCGCGCTCCTGTGGTCGCTCTCCACACTCCTCACAGGCTTTGTCGAAGGCTTCATGGGGCTTTTCGTCCTGCGTTTAATGCTGGGCATGGGCGAGAGTGTTGCGTTCACCACCACGTCCAAGATCATTGCCACCAATGTTCCCCGCGCGCAGATGGGCCTTGCCAACGGTGTAATAGGTTTCGGCTATCTGGTCGGGCCTGCTGTGGGCACGCTGCTCGGCGGCTTCATGATGGCCCAATGGGGCTGGCGCGCGACGTTCTTCATTTTCGGCGCGGCCTCGCTACTCTGGCTGATCCCTTGGAGCCGGGTGCGGATTAACGAAGCGAAGCCCGTTGACGCCCTGAGCGAGCAACCGGTCACGATGCGCCAGATCCTCGGCAAGCGGGCCTTGTGGGGGGCCTCGCTCGGCCACTTTGCAGGCAACTGGAACTGGTATTTCATTCTCGGCTATTTGCCGATGTACCTCGAAATGCAGCGCGGCTTTTCGAAAGAGCAAATGGCGGCGGTGGTTTCGAGCGCCTACCTCGTCAACGCGCTGGCTGCGCTATTTGCCGGCTGGGCCATCGACAAGGCGATCGCGCGCGGATGGTCCCCTTCCCTCACGCTCAAGGGGCCGCTCGCCCTCGCGCATCTGGCTGGCTTGGTGTGTATGCTCGCCATGCCAGCCATGCCGATCTATTGGTGCATCGCGCTGTTGTTCGTTTACCAAATCGCGCTCGGCCTTTCTTGCCCCGCCTATTTCATCATCCCGCAGATCATGGCCGGCCCCTCCGCCGCCGCGCGCTGGGTGGGGGTGCAGAATATGATGGGCAATATGCCGGGGATCATCGGCGTGTTTTTCGCCGGTGTGCTGATCGATGCGGGCGGAGGCTCCTACAGCACCGCATTCCTGCTGGCGGGTCTGGTCAATAT
This sequence comes from uncultured Sphingomonadales bacterium, assembly GCA_903958285.1. Lineage (GTDB taxonomy): Bacteria > Pseudomonadota > Alphaproteobacteria > Sphingomonadales > Sphingomonadaceae > Aquisediminimonas. Next base: position 1,514 of record CAJBSR010000192.1, on the reverse strand, counting down.
TCTGGGGCTCATCGGCTGGCTCGGCATCTTGCCCAAGGTTGAACCTGTGGATTGGAAAGCGGCCTAGCGCCCTTTCCATTCAGGCGCCCGGCCCTCAGCAAAAGCACGCGGGCCTTCGAGGACATCGTCAGAAGCGAGCATCGCGCGATAAGAGGGGATCGCCCCGCTGCGCATCAGCGTGTAGCCTTGTTCCACCTCTACACCCTCGGTCGCACGCAGAATGTCACGCGCGGCGGTGACGGCGAGCGGTGCGGCGCGGACGATTGCTTCGGCCAACTCCAGCGCGCTGTCGAGCAGCCCTTCGGGTTCCACCACCCGGTTCACGAGGTTCAGCGCGAGTGCCTCATCTGCCTCAAGCCGCCGTCCGGTGAGGATCATCTCGCGCGCCAGCCGTGCCGGGATGGCCTTGGGCAGGCGCAGCAACCCTCCTGAATCCGGCAGCATGCCAAGTTGCGCCTCGGGCAGCCAAAAGCGCGCAGCGGTGCTGGCGACGATCAGGTCGGCGGCCAGTGCCAGCTCAAACCCTCCACCCACCGCGAGGCCATTGACTGCCGCGATCACGGGCTTGGTCAGGCTGAAATATTCGGTGAGACCGGCAAAGCCGCCGGGGCCATGATCGGCATCGACTGTCTCCCCTTCGTTGGCCGCGCCAAGGTCCCATCCCGCGGAGAAAAAGCGCCCTGTGCCAGTGATGATGCCGACCCTGAGCGCCGGATCATCGTTCAACGTCGTGAACGCCGCGTAGAGTTCGAGGCTCGTCGCCACGTCAATGGCGTTGGCCTTGGGCCGGTCGAGCGTGATGATCAGCACATTAGCGCGGCGTTCGAGCGTGACGGCACTCATTTCAAAGGCTCCCTCATTCGGATCAGCGCATCCACCGCAACCGCGCCCTTAGGCAGAGCAAGCAGCGGATTGACGTCGAGTTCTTCCAGCCCCGCGCCATGCGCCATGGCAAAGGCGGCAACAGCTTCAATGGCATCGACGAGGGCTGGCATCTCACAGCCCGTACGGCCGCGATAACCGGCGAGCACGCTGTGCAGCGGCAACCGCGCCAGTGCGCTCTCAATCTCCGCGCGGCTGGCGGGCAGCAGCACTTGTTCGACCTGCCGGAGTAACTCGACGAAAATGCCACCCGCGCCAAGCGTCATGAACAGCCCGAACTGCGGATCGCGGCCGACCCCGACGATCAGTTCTGCAACGGTGCCGCCAACCATTTCCTCAATCAGATAGGTGCCGCCAAGTCCGGCCATGCGACGTGCGGCCACGAGCAGGTCCGCGCGGCTGGACAACCCGAGCGCGACGCCGCCGAGCTCCGTCTTGTGGGCCAGATCGGCTCCCACGGCCTTGAGCACGAGCGGAAAGGGCGCCGGCAGCGGCGCGGCTTCATCGCTGCACACGGCTTCCAGTTCGGCCAACGTCAGCAAGCGCCCGCGCGGGACTGGCACGCCGTGCGCGGACAGGGCCGCCTTGCTGCGCACTTCATCCCAAGTTTTCGGTTCACTCGACAAAAGCGG
>CAJBSR010000191.1 GCA_903958285.1 uncultured Sphingomonadales bacterium | reverse complement strand
GCCCTGACGGCGCATGAACATGCAGGCGGCGGCGGCACACGCGGAGAGGCCGTGGTGGTCGATCTGCCCAATGGGCCGATGTTCGTGACGCTAAAGATGCCGGTGTCCGGCAACGGACTCGGCACGGTGGCGACGCTCACATTGGCGCCATCCACGCGCAGAGGGGACGTTGACGCCTATATCGATGCCGTCCGCACCCTTGGCGACGCCCGCGAAGGCGAGGTGAAGGCGGCGCTGCCGCGCGCAGACTGGCCGCTAATGGTGCGCTTTGGCGACATCAACGACCCCAAGACCGTGGAACAGGTAGACCCCGACACCATCGGCGTGAAGCGCATCGTGCTGGAGACCACCAGAGCCGATGTGACAACAGGGATCGAGAAGAGGTTGGGGTGGTTGGGCACGAACCCAAAATTTTTCAGACAAGTTTGAAAAACACAAGGGTTGGATACCTGAGAGCGAGATCACTGTGGCAGAACGAATTGGGGTTCAAGACTTTATCTGGAAGCCTGAATGATGGCAGAATCTTACAAAAGCGACCTTATCCATGCCATTTTGTCCATGGACTCTTACAACCGAGGTTACGGGTCTGGTATCAACGGTTTGGATGTATCCGGCACTATCGGACAATTCAGTTTAAGAGCCGCAAATCCACATGAGCAATTGGATTGGTTCAACGCCGGCTTTTACGCGATCGCCTATCGCAACACCGCCACCAAGGAGCTGGTGATTTCCTATCGGGGCACGGATTTCAACGGCAATTGGCCGTCCTTGCGCGATGTCTCCCGCGCGTCGCACACCCACCATTCGTCATCCTGAACTTGGTTCAGGATAACGGCTCGGTGACCGCATGTCAGGCGGATGAGAGGCTCCACCCTGTTATGCTGAAACAAGTTCAGCATGACGAGGTGGGGGACGGGTTCACGCGGAGACGCGGAGGCGCGGAGGGGTTTTTGCGGCCCCAACCGCCACACCCACCACTCGTCATCCTGAACTTGGTTCAGGATCCATAGGCATCACAGAAGCAAGGGTCGCGCAGAGACGCAAAGGGCGCAGAGGCAATCCTTCGCGTCCCCGCGCCTCCGCGTGAACCGTAAACCGCAGTGTTCATGGATGCTGAACCAAGTTCAGCATGACGAAGTGGGGACGCCCTCTGCGTCTCTGCGCGAACAAGCATCACCCCCCCATCCCCATCATATTTCCCGCAGCCTGCCATCCGACTGTTCCAATCCGGCGCGGTCCTTCGTAAGAGGTTGTGCATGGTGCCGGGCGTCTTTGCAGTTCTGATATGGTGACGTTGTCCACATCGGCGGCCGTGCTGTTGGGCATGGTGATGGCGCTGTGGCTGGCGGGCGGTGCCTGGGCGCTGGCGACGGGGTTGAAGCTGCGCCGTCGGGCGGTGTTCAGTTCGGATCAGGCGAGCCGGTTGGCGACGTTGCTGGAGTCTGCGCCGGCCATCCCGTTGATCGTGCGTAATGATGGCCGGGTGGAGGCGCAGGAGCGGCTCGTGACCTGGCTCGGGCTGCAACGCCTGCCCAATTTCCTGTCAGACCTGTCACTGGGAGACCTCGGTCTGACGCCGGAGGATATGCAAGCGCTGTCCAAAGATGTGGCGACCGTCCAGCGCACGGCACGGCCGTTCAATCGGACCATCGTGCCGCGGGGCGGGAACCGGACGCTGATGATCCGCGGGCTGCCCGCGGGCGGGCGGCTGGCCGGGCAGAATGCGGTGACGCTGTGGTTCTTTGACATGACCGAGAGCCAGGCCGAAATCACCCGGCTGTCTGACGAAGCAAACGCGGTGGAGCGGGCCTTCACCACCATGACCGGTCTTCTGGAAGCCGCGCCTTTCCCCATGTGGCATCGTGGCCCTGATTTGCGCCTCGCCATGGTCAACACCGCTTATGTCCGCGCGGTGGAGGCAGAAAGTGCAGCGGACGTGATTGAGCGGGGACTTGAGCTCATCGACGCGGATGGCGGGCCGACGCCGATGGCCGCTGCTGCTGCCGCCCGATCCAAGGGGGAGCCGACCGCCCGCGTTGTGCCCGCGACGATCAATGGCGAGCGTCGCGCGCTGCGCATCGTGGATGTGCCCTTGGGCGATACCGGCATTGCGGGATACGCCATTGACGTGGAAGAAGTGGAGCGCGCGCGGCAGGCGTTCCGCCGCTTTGCCGAAACACAGCGAGATACGCTGGACCGTCTGTCCGCCGCAGTCGCCCAATTTGCTGATGATCGCGGGCTCGTGTTCTGCAACCAGCCGTTCCAGCAGATGTTTGGCCTGAAGCCCGAATGGGTGGCCGAACGCCCCGATTTTGACCGGCTTCTGGATCGGATGCGGGAAGCCAATCGCCTGCCTGAAACACGCGACTTTCCGGCGTGGAAAGCCGAACGGCGGCAATGGTTCAATTCCGTCAGCGGTGCGGTGGAAGAAACGTGGATCCTCCCCGGTGGGCAGCATTTCCGGCTCGTCGGTCAGCCGCTGCCCGATGGCGGCTTGCTCCTCATCTTGGAAGACCGGACGGAGCAGGCGCAGCTGGCGAGCGCGCGCGACACCCTGCTGCGTGTCCGCACCGCCACGCTCGACAATCTGTTTGAGGCCATCGGCGTCTTTGAATCGAACGGGCGTCTGAGCACGTGGAACACCCGTTTCCGCGAAGTGTGGGACTTTGAGGAAGATTTCCTGACGGGCCATCCGCGCGTCGATGCGCTGGCAGAACTGGTCGCGCCGCGTCTGCTCAATCCGGAACGCGCGAGCCTCATCCGTGAACTGGTCCGTTCCGCCACTGTGGATCGCAAGCAGCGCGGCGGGCGCGTTGCCCTGAAGAACGGACGCTATTTTGAGTTTGCAGAAGTCCCGCTGCCCGATGGCAATGCGCTGTTCACCATGCTCGACATCACCGACAGCCGTCAGGTGGAAAATGTCCTGCGCGAACGGGCCGCCGCGCTGGAGGAATCAGACCGGATCAAGTCTGCCTTCGTCGCCAATATGAGCTATGAGTTGCGCACGCCGCTGACCTCCATTCAGGGCTTTGCGGAGATGCTGCAATCGGGCCTCGCCGGTGAACTGGCCCCGCAGGCGGTCGACTATCTGGCGGCCATCCTCGATTCCACCGCACGGCTGGGCACGCTGATCGACAATGTGCTGGACCTGACGCAGAGCGATGCAGGCGCACTGCCGATTGAGCGCAAGCGGATTGATCTGGCGGCCTTGTTGCGGGAGGCCGCCGCCGCCCGTGCGGCGGGCGCGCAGGAAAAGGCGATTGATCTTGTGGTGGAAGTCGATGCCTCGGTCGGCACGATCAAGGGGGACCGCAAGCGCATTTTGCAGGCGGTGGACCAATTGCTGCTGAACGCCATCACCTATACCGAAACGGGCGGTCGTGTGCTGCTGCACGGCAGCGGGACGACCGACTTGGCGACCCTCGTCGTCTCTGACAATGGCCCCGGCATGGATGACGCGGAACAGGCCCGCGCACTCGATCGGTTCAGCCGCGTCGGGGCTGGCATTGGCCGTGAGGGCGATGGCTCGCTCGGCATCGGCCTGCCGCTGGCGCGCCAATTTGTCGAAGGCCATGGCGGCACGCTCGCCCTTTTGTCGCAGGTGGGTGAAGGTACTGTCGTCACCATCGAACTGCCACGCGGATGACGGCTTACGCGCTCGATTTGGCGGATGCCGCTGCGACTGATGCTGCCGGACGCGCGCTTGCGCCTCTGCTCCAGCCGGGCGATGTCATCGCGCTTTCGGGGGATCTTGGGGCGGGAAAGACGAGCCTTGCCCGGGGACTTCTGGCCGCCCTCGGCCTGACGGAAGAAGCGCCCAGCCCAAGCTATGCCATTGTCATTCCTTATGATCCGCCACAGGTGCGCCTGCCGGTCTGGCATGTCGATCTCTACCGGTTGGATGATCCGGAAGAGGCCATGGAATTGGGGCTGGATGACGCTCTGCTGGATGGCGTGCTGCTGATCGAATGGCCGGAGCGGCTCGGCTGGTTGTGGCCGGATGCGCTGCGCCTCCACATCAACGTGCCGGCCGATGGCCCGCGCCGCTTGACAGCGACGGTGCCGCCGTCTTGGAAGGACCGATGGCCATTTCCATGACACCACCGGCAGGGGCCGGGGACTTTCTGGCACGCGCAGGCTGGGGCGGGGCGCAGGTCCTGCCGCTGGCGGGCGATGCGTCCTTCCGCCGCTATTTCCGTGTTGTCGATGGCGCGCGTCAGGCCGTGCTGATGGACGCGCCGCCGCCGCATGAGGACCCACGTCCGTTTGTCCATGTGGCGGAATATCTGACCGGCATTGGCCTGTCTGCTCCGGCCATCCTTGCGCGGGATCTGGATCAGGGGCTGCTGCTGATTGAAGATTTTGGCTCGGTCCGGATGCGCGAAACGGTGGATGCGGACCTGTCGCTGGAGCCGTCGGTGTATGCAGGCGTCGTCGATGTCCTCATCGAACTGCACCGCCATGCGCCGCCACCGGGGCTGAAGACGCACGGGCTGGACCAATGGCTGGAGGAAGTCTGCCTCTTCCCCGATTGGTATTGCCCCGCCGTCGGGCTGGATGTCGACCGCGACGCCTTCCTTGCGGCTTGGCGCGAGGTGCTGGCTCCGGTCGATGCGCAGGGGCAGAGTGTGACGGAACTGCGCGACTATCACGCCGAAAACATCATGCTGTTGGGCGACCGCGAAGGTGTTGACCGCTTCGGCCTGCTCGACTTTCAGGACGCGTTGGTCGGCCATCCAGCCTATGATCTTGTCTCCATGCTGGAAGACGCCCGTCGCGACGTGACGCCTGCTGTCGAGGCGGAACAGCTCGCGCGGTACATGGCCGAGACGGGGCAGGGCGCGGACTTTGAAGCCGCCTATTGGGCGCTCGGCGCACAGCGCAACACGCGCATCTTGGGCGTTTTCGTCCGCCTGTGGAAGCGCGACGGGAAGCCGCATTACACCGAATTTCAGCCGCGCATGTGGGGCCTTGTCGAGCGCAATCTGGCGCGGCCGGAACTGGCGCCGGTGCGGGCTTGGTTCGATGCATATGTGCCGCCGGAAAAGCGCGGTGCCTATTGGGAGAATTTCAGACCGTGAGTGTTGCTCGCAAGCCCTTATCGGTCCAGCCGCAGGACGGTGCTGATCCGCCGCGCACGGCGATGGTGATGGCCGCGGGCCTCGGCAAACGCATGCGTCCGCTCACCGCCACACGGCCCAAGCCCTTGGTGGAGGTCGCTGGCCGCACACTGCTTGATCACTGCATTGACCGGCTGAAAGAAGGCGGCGTCGCAAAGGCCGTCGTCAACGTCCATTATCTGGCGGACGCGGTTGAGGCGCACATGCGCACGCGGGTGTCGGGCATTGATATCGCCGTGTCGGACGAGCGTCGGCAACTAATGGAGACAGGCGGCGGCCTGATGCAGGCCAAGGACCTGATCGACGCTGATCCGTTCCTGTGTGTGAACAGCGACAATTTGTGGGTCGATGGCCCCGTTAACGCGCTGCGGCTGCTCGCCGGACGCTGGAATGCGGAGGAGATGGATGCGCTCCTGCTGCTCGTACCGCTGGCGCGCGCGAACAATCACAATGGCAAGGGCGATTTCCACATGGACGCCTGGGGGCGGCTCTCCCGCCGCAAGGTGAGCCGGGTCGCGCCCTTTGTGTTCACCGGCATCCAGATGCTGTCCAAGTCCGTACTGACCGACGCGCCCGAAGGTCCGTTTTCGACCAACCTGTTCTGGAACCGCGCCATCGAAGCAGGCCGCTGCTTTGGCGTGGTCCATCAGGGCATGTGGTTTGATGTCGGCACACCGCAGGCCATTCCGGTGACGGAGGCGATGCTCGCCGATGGCTGATCACCGCGAGCCTGCCGTCTACACCATCCCGCCCCACCGGGCCTTTGCCGACGCGCTCGTCACGGGCCTGCTTTCGCTTCATGGCGCTGACCGGATGGCGCTCGCCCGTGGCATCATCCTCGTGCCGAACAACCGTGCGGGTCAGGCGATCAGCGATGCCTTTGTCCGGCGTGCCGAAGGCG
>CAJBSR010000190.1 GCA_903958285.1 uncultured Sphingomonadales bacterium | reverse complement strand
GCTTGCGCCGCAGGAAGGACAGCAGCCCTGGCCCTGATTTTAGCACCCCACGCCGGAACAGTCCGGCCGTGATCCAGATGGTGATGGCCACCCAAAGCCCCTGCCAGCCGAGCGCGACAAGATGGGGCCAAATCTCCGGCTCATTCGCCGCGCGCGCCGCCATCGCAAAGGGGGAACTGAACGGGAAGATTTGGGCAAAGCGGGCCAGACCCGATTCGGGTGCACCGGCCGCAGCCGAAGACAGGCCGAACATCGCCACCTGAAAGATCGTGATGGGCAGCGACATCATTTGGATTTCGCGCATGGTGGAGGCCTGCGCGCCCACCCCGAGGAAGATCGCGCCCAGCAACATGAACGCCATGGTGAAATAGAGTGCGCAGAGCAGGAGAAAGGCCGGCAGGCCGACAGCAGCGGCAATGGGCGGCAAGGGAATGAAGCTTGCGGACAAGGCAATGGCGACGCCCGCCAACCCTGCCCAGAAGCTGACAAAGAGCAGGGCCACACCGAACATGCCGATCAGCTTGCCGAGGAAGACCGCTTCCAGCGGGGCTGCGGCGGCAAGGATTTCGATGACTTTGTTGGACTTTTCCTCCGCCAACATCCCCACCGATTGTCCGGCCAAAAGCAAAGTCAGGAAGAAGATGCCGAACACCGCGGCATAGCCGGTCGCATGTTTGCTGCTTGCACTCGCGGTCGTGACTTTCTTGTCCGTCGTTTGCGCATGGCTCAGCAGCGTGCCCGGCGCGATGCCCGCCTTACGGTCGCGCAGGGCCTGTTCCGCCAGCGTCGCCAGATAGGTGGAGCGCCGCCCGTCCTCCTTCAGGATGGTGGGCTTTTCGAGCGGACCATAAAGAATGGCGACAAAGTTGGGATCGGGCTGCGCCAGAAGCGCTTGGGCGACGGCGGCGCTATTGGTGCCATGCTGCGGGATGAGGTCAAGCTTCGGCGGCTGGATTTCACGCGGCAACATTGTCCGGAGGCGCGCGTCTGCGGCAACCAGAAAGGGCCCGTCTGACGGGGTGGCAATGATGCCGATGCGCATTTTGTCCTGCGATGTATCGGCAATTTGGGCCGCACCCGTCAGGCCCAACAGGCTCATCAGGATCATGAACAAGGGTGCGAGCAGGAACAGCAAGAAGGTGGGTGTGGCGACCACAGCGGTAAAGTCACGCCGCGCAACAACCAGCGCCTGACGGGTAAAGGCGCTCATGCTTGAGCCTCCGCATCGGCGCGCTTGGCATCAGAGACGATGCGGACAAAAGCGTCATGCAGGCCGGGGCGCTGCATGGAGAGCCCGGCAATGCCATGGCCTGCGGAAATGAGGGAGAGGAGCATCGGCTCCGCACCGCCTTCGGGCACGGTGAAGCGCCAAGCCCGCCCATCAAAGCGCGCGTCAGCCGGGAGGAGGGCGCCCGCTTCGGCGCCCCGGTCACACGGCACATACTGCGCCTGCATTGGCAACAGGCCGCGCGCGTCGTCCACTGTACCTTCAAAGCGGCGCTGCCCCCCTGCGATCACGGCGATCCGTTCGCACAAGCGCTCCGCATGGCTCATGACATGGGTGGAAAAAAGGATCGTTGCCCCCCGGTCCCGCTCTGACCGGACGAGCGCTTCGAGATGTTCCTGATTAACGGGGTCGAGCCCGGAAAAGGGTTCATCCAGCACAATGAGTTCCGGCCGGTGGACAATGCTGCCCAGCAACTGGACCAGCTGCGCCATGCCTTTGGACATCTGGCGGATCTTGCGGTCGACCGCATAGCCAAGGCCAGAGGCTTCCATCATCTCGCCTGCGCGCTTGCGGCCCGTCGCCCAGTCCAGACCGCGCAGTGCGCCTATAAAGGCAATCGCCTCACGCGCTTTCATCGCCGGATAAAGCCCGCGCTCTTCGGGAAGATACCCGACCCTGTGGCTCACCTTGCGGGGGTCGGCATGGCCAAGAAGGGTGCGCTCGCCCGCATCGGGATCAATAATGCCGAGCACCATGCGCAGCGTCGTCGTCTTGCCCGCGCCATTGGGGCCAAGCACGCCATAGATCATCCCGCGCGGCACGGAGAGGCTGACCCCGCGCACAGCGGGTGTTCCGCCGAACGTCTTCACCAGCCCTTCGGCCCATACGGGCATATCGTCCTTCAACGTCGCATTCCCTCGTCGTTCGTTGCGTGGTAGCGACCACAGACCATGACTAGCAAGCCTTCCCCTACAAAAGCGCTAACATCGATCGATGTGAAGGCCGAGGCCGCACGGCTCGGTTTTGTCGCCTGCGGCATCACCCAAGCGGACCATGATTTCGGCCCGCGCCTGCGGGATTGGCTGGCGGCGGGGTCACATGGCCAGATGGGCTGGATGGAGGATCGCGCCGACCAAAGGGCAGGGCCACAGGCGCTTTGGCCCGAGGCGCGCTCCGTCATCATGTTGGGGATGAGCTACGCCCCGACGGTCGATCCGCTGGCGCTGGCCGACGTGCGGGACCGCGGGCGCATCTCGGTCTATGCGCAGGG
>CAJBSR010000189.1 GCA_903958285.1 uncultured Sphingomonadales bacterium | reverse complement strand
GCCTAGGGAAATCGTCGCCGACGTCATTTACCGCATGCTTAACATCGATACGGTGCAAAGCGATGTTTTGAGGCGGGTGGAGGAAACCCTGCGCCAGGAGTTCATGAACAATCTGGCGAGGACGCAGCGCCGCAATTCCCACGAAGCTCTGGCAGAAATGTTCAACTCTCTCGACACCAAGACGGGAGAGAGCATGCTGGGCGACCTCGAACAGCTCTCAGAAGAGGACGCTGAGAAGATCAGAGCACTGATGTTCACCTTCACTGACCTTCTCGGGCTTCTGCCGGAGGCGATACAGGCGATCATCCGTACAGCAGATAAGCGCGATCTCGCGCTTGCGCTTAAGCCTGTGGACGATGAGGTAAAGCAGCTGTTCTTTAACGCCATGACAGAGCGTGCCGCCAAGTTGATGCGCGAAGAAATGCAGGCCATGGGCCCTGTGCGCGCGCGTGATTGTGAAGAGGCACAGGCCAAATTGGTACGCGTCGCGAAGACGCTTGCCGAGCGCGGCGAGATTGTCCTGATCGATCCACGCAACGAGGACGGCTTGGTCTACTAAATGCAAATCAATATGACTGATACACCAACACCTCAGCGCTTTACCTTCGAGACCCTTGTGACCAGTTTGCCTGGCAAAGAGGGGAGCCGGATCGGCACAGCCGGGCTAAATGACCATCAATTGCGGCTTCTGGTCGCTGATCTTGAGGAGCAGCAGGAGCAGATGCTTGTGGACCTTCGGGTGCTGGTCGAACAGGCCCGCGTCGAAGGCGAGAGAGCAGGTCTGGAACAAGCGCGGCAAGAGTTGCCAGCGTCTGCTCTGGCAGCAACAGATGCCATCCAATCTTCGATCGAACAATTGCGTGAGACCATTGATCACCGGTTTCAGGCTGTTGTGCGAGACAGCGCCTCTCTCGCCTTGGCCTCTGCTGAGTTTCTTGCCGGCCAAGCGTTGCGGACGACGCCTCTTGGCCCCGTAACAGACGCAATCGGGGAGTTATTGGACGAGATGCACGATCTGCAATCCATCGAGGTGGAAGTGCATCCAGACCTGGTTGAGCCGCTACGGTCAAATTTTTTGCGCGCTGAGGAGGCGAGCCGGAAGACCTGCGAGATCAATATCCATGGAAATGCGAAAATCAGCCTAGGTGATGCGCTGCTATCATGGGGAGCTGGTGGACTAAGGATCGACGCTGAGACGCGCCGGGCCAATATAGCTGAAACCCTTGGTATTATCCTTCCTGACGAGGCCGAATCTCAGGCCTAAATCCGGCATCAGGCAAAATTTGCCTATCTGTTTGCTCGACTGTGTCACTTTCTTCCTATGGTGGAAGAGTTAGACCCAAGGACGGATGGCCCAGACGTGCAAAGTATTATGAAATTTCTGGGACAGATGGGCAGGGGCCGCCTCCTATTGATGGGCGCGGTTGCCGCGCTTTTGCTAGCGGTGCTGGGCACTGTCGCCTTTCGGGGCTCTTCCCCAGAGATGGGTTTCCTATACACCGGTCTTGAGCCCGAAGCTGCGAGCAAGATTGCCGACCAGCTTAAGAGCCAGAATGTTCCCTATCAGGTAACGGCAGATGGAACGTCGCTGATGGTGCCGCGGGATCGCATGGCAGAACTGCGCATGAGCCTTGCGTCGCAGCAGCTTGGCGCCAAGATCGGTTATGACGTTCTCGATGCGGAACAGCCTTTTGGTGTCTCCGCATCCCGCGCGAAGATGAACGAAACGCGAGCCATAGAAGGTGAGTTGGCCAAGTCTATCGCGACGCTGGATTCCGTTACCGGCGCACGCGTGCAGATCGTGATGCCCGAGCGGGAGCTCTTTGCGAGCGAACCGAGAAAGTCCACTGCATCTGTCACGCTCAAAACGCTAGGCCGGCTAAAGCCCGAACAGATTAACTCCATTCGCTATCTCGTATCTTCTGCCGTTCCTGAGCTCTTGCCTGAAAACATCTCTATCGTAGATCAGACCGGCGCCTTGCTGGCTCGGGCTGGGGAACTGGGGACCGATGGCGGCGGCGATCTTGAGCAGCAGCAAACCGCAGCGGCAGCCCGCCTGCGCTCCCAGATAGAAACCTTGCTGGAGCCGATCTACGGGGCAGGCAAAGTGCGCGCCGAGGTTTCCGTTCAGCTTGAACGGTCGCAGACCCGGGAAGAGTCGGAAGTCTACGATCCAGAAAAGCAGGTTATCCAGCGACAAGTCAGCGTTGAATCTTCTGACCAGAACACAGAGGGCCAGAATGCACAGCCTTCGGGAACGACTGTATCGAACCAGTTGCCCGAAAATGCTGCGGGCGGCGGAGCTGGCAACAATCGCGCCACCCTAAGCAATCAGACGTCCGAGGACACAACCTACCAAAACAGTATCACCCGCAAAGTGTTGGTCAATGCTCCTGGAAGCGTGAAGCGCCTTACAGTTGCTGTGACGATCGATGGCGGGAAGGCTGGAGTGCCTAAGCCGCAGATCCAGCAGGTCACCCGTCTTGTTGAAAACTCAGTGGGTGCCGTGACGGAACGAGGCGACAGCGTGATTGTCGAAAGCATGGCATTCGCCAAGGCTGAGGACGTCGCACCTGTCAGTGCTGCACTGCCGTTGGGTATCACGATGGATCAGATCATGAGCGTTCTAAAGCTCCTCATCATCGCGGGGGCCGGTATTGTGGTGCTGCGCATCCTGAGAAGCCGCGGAGGCGTTGGCGGCGGCGAGGAAGGACAGTTTCAGTTGGCGACGTCAGGCGCTCCCGCCGCTTCTCCAAGTCTCGACGCGGTCTTCACTGACGCCCAAAACGCCCTGAGCGATAATGCGAGGGCAGATGCGCTCCGCATGGCGGAAGAGGCCGCCGCAAACAAGAAGACCGAAGTAATCAACCAGTTGGGTAACCGGGTCGCCACTGATCCAACTGCCGCCGCCAACGTGTTCCGCCAGTGGCTGAATGGATAAAGTGATGGAAGATGAACAAAGCGCTGAGACTGGTTTTGAAATGCCAGAGCTGCCCGAGATATCCGAACCGCCATCGCAAGAGAGTGGCAGCATTCCGACAAATGACGCCAAGCTGAGCCTTGAGCCGGTTCACAATGTGCTGATTAAGATTCAGGCTGTTCTAGGCAAGACCAAAGTCAACGTTGGTGAGCTGATGCGCATGCGCTCGGGCGATATCATCGACCTCGATCGCAAGGCAGGCGAGCCTATCGATGTATGGGTTAACAACCGGCTGATTGCGCGCGGAGAAGTCGTTTTGACAGACGGACTTCTTGGCGTTGCGCTCACCGAAATGGTTCGGCAGGCAGACTGATGTCATTCGGCCTAAAAGTCCCTGTCCGTATGCTTCTTGTCGGTTCTGATCGCGTGGAGTTTAAGACTGCAGCCAAGCTGGCCGATAAGGTCGGGGCCGCTGTCCAAATTGTTCCATCTCCTGATGATGCTGTCATAATGCTGCGCGATGTCGGCGCTGATCTTGTCATGGTCGACGTCGGATGCAACGTAGCGGGATTCATCGCACAATTGCGCGCCGAGCGCATGCTGGTGCCTGTCATTGCGTGTGGCGTTGATGCACCTGCAGAACAAGCGGTTGCTGCCATCCATGCCGGCGCGCAGGATTACGTCTCGCTCCCGCCAGACGCGGATCTTATCGGGGCAGCAATCATGTCCGTCTCGATGCGGTCGGTGGATATTGTCGGAGTGTCCGCTCCGTTCCGTCAATCACTCGATTTTGCATTGGCCATGAGCAAGTCGCCCCTGCCTGTCTTTCTGATGGGCGAACGCGGGATCGGCAAGGAGATGTTCGCTAGGGTCATTCACAACTTCTCCGGCCGTGGAGGCCGCTTTGTAGTGGTAAACTGTGCTGCGGCCAACGCCGAGCACATCATGGCAGAGCTCTTCGGTCAGGAGGCCGGCGCATTCGAAGGGGCTGTCGCCAAGCGGGCAGGGCGAATTGAACAGGCAAACGGCGGCACCATCTACCTCCGTAACATCGATGCCCTCGATACCGGGGTTCAGGGCAATCTTCTCGAATTGCTCGAAACACGGCGCATGCGTCGCCTCGGTGCCGACAGTTATCAGAATGTGGACATCCGCCTTGTTGCAGGGTCGCAGAAAGACTTGGCACAGCAGGTGGACGAGGGCAGCTTTCTTGAAGAGTTGTATCAGCAGCTCAGCCTCGTCAACATCAGGATCTCGCCACTGCGTGAGAGGCCTGAGGATGCTGCGGCGCTGGCGCAATACTTCGCAGAACGCTTTGCACGCCTTAACGGCTTTGACATCCGCCCTATCTCTGCGCAGGCGCTTGCTATTCTCAAAGTGCAGCCCTGGCCGGGCAATGTCCAAGATCTTGAGCATGTCATGCTGCGCGGGGTCATTCTTTCGCGTGGTCGTGAACTTGCGCCTGAACATCTGACCCTTTCAGACGGGACGCCATTGCAGTTGCAACCTGCAGCGGCGGCGGCATCTTTGTCGGGCAGTATGGTGGGACGATGCATGGCGGATGTAGAGCGGGATTTGATCCTGCAAACACTCCAGCATTGCAGCGGAAACCGCACCGCAGCGTCCTCCATCCTGGGGATATCCGTGCGTACTATGCGTAACAAACTCAAGAGCTTCATCGAGGCTGGGATCCCGATCGCCTGAACATTGGCGGGCGAACGATAAGGATTAGGTTATGAATGGGTTGCTCAATCAGATCGCGCACCGTTTGGGCGCTGGACGAGATATGGCTCTGGCGCTTGCCGTCATTGCCATTATCTCAATGCTGGTGTTGCCCATTCCGGCTTGGTTGCTCGATATTGGGCTCTCGCTTTCAATCACGGTTTCCGTTCTGATCCTGCTAACAGCCCTTTTCATTGAAAAACCTATCGATCTGGCGGCCTTTCCAACAATTCTACTGATTGTGACCATGCTCAGGCTGGGTCTGAATATTGCTTCGACGCGCCTCATTCTGTCGCATGGCCATGAAGGCCCGCAGGCAGCGGGTGGGGTTATCGCCGCGTTTGGCGAGTTCCTTATGGGCGGAGAAGCCATCATCGGGATCACGCTTTTTCTGATCCTGCTTATCATCAATTTTGTCGTCATCACCAAGGGTTCCGGGCGCATCGCCGAAGTCTCGGCGCGCTTCAGCCTTGACGCGATGCCTGGTAAGCAGATGGCGATCGATGCAGATTTATCTGCTGGCATGATCAATGAGGAACAGGCGAAAGCAAGGCG
>CAJBSR010000188.1 GCA_903958285.1 uncultured Sphingomonadales bacterium | reverse complement strand
TCGAACGGTTGCGTTGGCGAATTAATGACGGCGATCGTGATTACGTATTGGGCAACGTCGAGCCTCAACACGACATCAATCATCTGGTCGAGAATGAAATGTTTCTGAGCGTTGTCTATGAGATTTCGCACTGCTAGGCGAAGCAAAACTGGATCAGCATCAGCATAAATACCATCTTTGGGGCCGATGAGTTGGATCTGATCCCGCTAATCCAACCCCGTGTCGCTGCAAGCTAGCTCGCAGACTGACAAAATGTCTGTTCGCACAAGTTGAGATTGGGTGCAACGTTCATCGACTGCGAAGCCGAAGAGAAGGGGGGTGCTTCGTTGACATTGGTCACGCTTAAGAACGTTTCTGGCCAGAGATCGACCAATGTTGGGACTGGGTAAATGCGAACCAGAAAGGTGGGCAGCGGAATGTTTCCACCTCGCAATCGTGAAGACTTAGTCAACTCCGTGACTGCTCAATGTTCGGCGTCTCCTTTCACTTGCCGCGGCAAAAGGTGCCTACATCTTGAACTTGCGAAGCGCACTCGG
Organism: uncultured Sphingomonadales bacterium; assembly: GCA_903958285.1. GTDB lineage: Bacteria > Pseudomonadota > Alphaproteobacteria > Sphingomonadales > Sphingomonadaceae > Aquisediminimonas. The sequence goes on along the minus strand of CAJBSR010000188.1, from coordinate 5,546 downwards.
GGAGGCCCCAAACCAGCGGCGGGTGGCGCGGCGCAGGCTGCGCGCTTCGGAATAGCCGAGACTAGCCGCCAGATCCTCAAGGCCCATGTCGGTCTTCAGCGCCGCAAGCGCCCGCTCCTGACGAACGTGGCTAACAAGGTCTCGAAAGCTGTGACCTTCTTCGGCCAGACGGCGCCGCAGAGTTGCTGCCGAAAGACCCATCATCTCGGCAAGCGTCCCCTGATCGAGCGGTGCCTGCCGCAGCAGGTCTATCACCTGATCGGCAGTGCCAACCTGGGAAGGCGGCTCGTCCATTATTTGCCGGTAGGTTTCAAACAGCATATTCGGCCATAAGTCGAAGCGATCGGCAACGATCCTAATACTTGCAGACTCCACTGGGTAGACCAGTTCCATGTCGCTACCGCGCCTTATCACCGGGCAGCCGAGTAGAGCGAGCGCCGCACCATTGCCCGGTGCATCATCACGCGGCGCAATCAGGCGACGGGGTACGAGTTTCTGGCCTGCCATCCAGCAGCAAGCAGTGTGAAGCACGAGTATCACCATCTCGACATAAAGCCGCCGCTGCGCAGGGAAGCTGGCTATGCCCGGCACTTGCAACCGCAGATCTTGCCCGCGCCGGACCGCTAGCGGCAGATCGGGCCAAACGATCCGCGACGCCGAGGCCATCCGCACCAAGCCATCGCCGAGATCGTACCCCAGTCGCATCGACGCGAGCAGCAGTTCGAAGCTGCCATAGGGCACTGGACCAGGCCAAATTTCGTGCCGCTCGTCGCCGGTCTGTTCGATATTATTGCGCAGCAACCGCCAGAAATCGAGGTGTCTGATCGGCTTATCTTCGTCAGGTAAACCAGCTGCGGCGAGCATCGCACGCGCCCTTGTATCGCCCAGCAACGTGCCAAGAAAGGCAAAGGGAATCTGCATGGTCACACAAACATGCTCGCTTACGACACCGACAAAATCAATGACAAATTTGAGCGAATTTGTCCGCTTTGCGTATGCGCTGCCGTCCTTCCCTCACCTCGACTGCCAAGCCTAACCTCGTCTCGATCAAAGGAGGGGAGGATCGACAATGCGAAACAAATTATTCTTTGGGAGCGCAATATCATTGCTTTCGCTGGTCGCGGCATCCGGTGCAGCTGCTCAGGATGGCTCCGGCGCAGCCGCGGCCGGTCAGGTCGAACCAGACGAGATCATCGTCACAGCCGAGCGACGCAACAGCAGCGTCCAGGACACCCCGCTCGCGCTGTCTGTGCTGGACGGTGATAGCATTCGGCAGAAAGGCAATCAGGGCCTGGCCGAACTCGCCCAGCAGGTGCCCAGTCTCAGCTTCGCGCAGAGCTTCGGCATCACCCAGATATTCATTCGCGGGGTAGGCAACAACTTCTTCGCCCCCGGCGGAGATCCTGGCGTGGCGACCTATGCCGATGGGGTCTACCTGTCAGATCAGGAGGCGACCGGCGTTGCCTTTCTTGATCTTGAGCGGATCGAGGTGCTGCGTGGGCCGCAGGGTGCGCTTTATGGGCGCAACGCAACCGGTGGGGCGGTGAATCTTGTTTCCGCCGCGCCGAGTGAGACTTTCGAGGGCCGCATCGGCTTGCAGCTTGGGGATTTTGGCCGGGTTCAGGGCGACACCGTATTGTCCGGACGGCTCTTCGGCGGAACCACTGCGCGGGCGAGTGCACAGTATCGCAAACTTTCAGGCTACACCCGAAACGAACTCGCCGGTAAGCCCGGCGCACCCGATCGCGGCGATGCGGAGGAGAGCTTCGCCGGTCGCCTGCAGATCGCCGTGCCGCTTGGCGAAGGCCGTCTGCAATTGACCGCCAACGGCTATACGCAGAACGACGCCGGTCCGGCATTGAGAATCCTGCCCGACCCATTACCGCATCCTGCAGAGCTGCTCTTCGGCGTGCGCCCGTCTGCCGCGCCTCGCTCTTTCAAGAGCCAGGGTTCAATGAACCGCCGCGATGTGTGGTCGGTAACGGGGCGGCTCGAACAGCCGATCGGTGCGGCAGAACTGGCACTGATCGCTGATACCCGCGGCTCAGACCGTTTCATCAGTTTTGATCAGGACGGCACCGAGCGTACCGTCAGCACCTCCTCGCTCGACACAGATAGCAGCCAGAGCAGCGTCGAGGCCTATGTCAAAGGCAGTAGTGGCAAGCTCGACTGGCTGGCAGGCGCGATATGGCTGCGTTTCCGTCAGTCCCGCACGACGTTTGTCGAGGGATTTCTGCCCGGCGCGTTTCTGGATCCGCGTCTGCCGCTGACATTCCCTTTCCCGTTCACCTTTGCTGGTGGCGGCACGGTAACGACCGAAGCGCTGGCCGCTTATGCCGACGGAAAGCTGGCACTGTCAGACACCGTCGCGTTGCGGATTGGCGGGCGCTATAGCGATGACCAAAAGCAGGCGAGCGAGTTTCTGACTTTCTTTGCTCCCCCCATCACCGGTCAACAAAGCGATGGCTGGGGCGAATGGTCCGGCAAGGCGGGTCTTGACTTCACCCCCTCAGATAATGTGCTGCTCTATGCATCGGCCGCGCGCGGGTTCAAATCGGGCGCGCTTAATGTCGGGGCATTTACCCCGGCGGTCAATCCAGAGATCAACGTCACCTTTGAAGCCGGGGCGCGGCTATCTGGCGCAGGCTGGACGCTTAATCTCACTGGCTACACCTCGGACTACAGCGACCTTCAGATCGTGCGGATCGGCCCCATCAGTCAGATCATTGCCAATGCCACCTCGGCAAGAATCAACGGACTTGAACTGGAAGCCAAAGTCAGGCCCGCTCCCGGACTAACACTCGGCTTATCGGGAAGCTGGATGGATGCAAGTTTCGGCACCTTCGTCTCGACCGACCAACGCCGGGGATTTCAGGACTTCAATGTCTCGGGAAATAGACTGCCGCTTACGTCACGCTGGCAAGGCACGGTCTCGGTGCAATACCGCGCGGATCTGGCAGGCGGCAGTCGGCTCGACTTTGGTGGCGCAATGCAGTGGCGCTCCGAGTACTTCTTCACCGAGTTCAACACTGCTGATGCGCGGCAGGGCGGTTTTGCCCGCTTCGATTTGGGGGCAGTCTGGACCAGCGCGGATGATCGCTGGGCGGTAAATATCTTCGCCCGCAATCTCACCGATCGCAAGGTGCTGTCTTCACTCGCAGCGGTTGCACCGCTGCTGGGTTCTGTGCGCGTTGCCTCACTCGAGCCACCACGCCACTTTGGCATCGGCCTCGAACGGAGGTTTTGATCCCGTGCGCAGCGAACTTGCCGATGTTTTTGCGCATCTTCGGCGCGAGCCGGACGAGAGCATGGATCCCATATCCGCTATCCGCGCAAAGGTGGAAGGCTACGGCATGGGATGTACCGGAGCGGGTCTCGAAGCCTGCCGGGTCGTCCCGGTCCAGATCGGGGCGATGGCAGCGGAGTGGTTGGTGCCGCCCATTGCCGGAGAAGGGCGCGTCGTCTATTGCCACGGCGGGGCGTGGGTTGCAGGATCGCTGAACACTCACCGGGCGATCGCAGCCGAACTGGCCGTCCTAAGTGGCCTTGCAGTTCTTGTGCCGGATTACCGGCTTGCTCCGGAGCACTCCTTCCCCGCAGGGCTGACCGATTGCGTGGAGGCGCTGGCCTTCGCAAGAGCGAACGGGCCTTACGGAGCAAAATCGTGCGCGCGGCTGGCGCTTGCGGGCGACTCAGCGGGTGGCAATCTTGCCGCAGCGATAGCGCTCGGCCTCGATACGGCGGGAGACACATCGCCTCCCGACCGGCTGCTGTTGATCAGCCCATTTCTGGGGGTCACGCCGATTTCCGGCGGCTTCGTCGGTGAACTCGACGATCCGGCTGTCATGGGCGAGGGTATGGACTTCGTCGCGCAGCTCTATGCGCCCGGGCGCCATCCCGGCGATCCAGCGATCAGTCCGATCATGGCTGATGACAGGATGCTAGCGCAGTTGCCGCCGACGTTGATCCAGGCGAGCGCCGCCGAGACGCTGCGCGGACAGGCTCTCGCGTTCGCGCAGCGGGCATGGGCACTCGGTCGACCGGTTCGCCTGTCGCTGTGGCCAGATATGCCGCATGTCTGGCACACCTTCATGGGCAAGCTCACCGAAGCGGATGCGGCTCTCGCAGAAGCGGCGGCATTCCTTCGAGACTGAGGAACGGTTGAAGGCTCCTCCATGCCGAAACGCCTGTGGTTCCGCAAAGGCATCTTGCCAGAGCAAAAGCACCGGTTGGACGAAAGAGCGCACCGAGCTAAGTCTGCGCGATGCTGGGCGCCAGTAAACGAGTCGGACCGTTCTGTAAGCTGCAGACAGACGGCAAATATATTGGCAGCGCCGTAAGCATTGAGATACGAATCGTCGCAAAAGAGGCACTTTGTCGGTAGACTCATTGTAGCGAGGCGGTCGTCAATGTTTAGTGGCTTAATTGTCCTGCTATGGAAAAATTCGAAGTTGCTGACGGGTTTTCCTATTTTTCGGAGGAAGCCGCCAGAGCTGCGGCGAGTTGCTCTGGACGAAGCGCCCCTTCGCCAGGACCCATATCATCCGCGTCAACAAGCTTCAGCTTGCCGTGTTTACGGAACTCGGCCTCAGAAGACTGGGCAAGGTCGGGGCGGCCTAACATGATACCCATCTTTATTTGGCAGGCGGCGTACTGAGTTTCACCGGCCTCGACTTCGAGCGCGAGAGTATCCTTAGCCTCACTTTTTACCGTGAATTCATGTCGCCCGGGTCCAGCGACCATTATGAAGTAGCGACCAGCGCCTAGGGAGCTCACCCTCTGGCCCTTCTCTTTGACGGAACAACCAATGGCAAAGCCCATGCCGCCAGGTCGAAAGAAAACAACTTGCCCCTTACCCTCAGGCGGAGCTGGGATGGCAATGGGGGCGAAGGGGGTCTCGTTCTTCTCCGCTGCAAACGCTTGAGTGGAGGTTAGGGCGAGCGCGACCACCGACTTAAAGACCAAATTACGGATCATTGAATATTCCCCTTGTTGACGGAATCGCCGCCTTTATTGTCCGAGTTTTGAGGTCCGCACTCTGCTGACGAGGCATTTAGCTAGAACCCCACTACCGTCTTGGCATCTGCAATGGCACCGGCTGGAACGTCTATGTGCGCGCCAGATGTTCGCTTGGGAGCAGATCGACTGGATTGCCAGAATGGTACTAGGAAGTTGATACAAAATTCTACTGCAACACTTTGTAGCCACGGCCATTAAGACAAGTGCGAATGATATTTCGCTGGTTTGTTTCGCCTTGAGCGCCAGCTGACACGCCTCCGACCAAGGCGCCAGCCCCTGCTGAGGCTCCTTTTTTATAACCGCCGCCGCCAATAAGGGCCAATGCCAAACCGAGCGCAGCTCCAGCAGCGGCACCGGCTGCAGCTGACTTGCCTGCGTTGGCGGTCTGTTTGGCATATACTTGGCATTCTTGAAGGTCGACTTCGTATCGGTTTAGATCCACCCCTTTGTTGTCAACTATGGGTCGAAAGTTGGATCCAGATCGGAAGAGCGTCGTGTAGGGAAATAGTGTCTTCGCCTGTGTAGAT
>CAJBSR010000187.1 GCA_903958285.1 uncultured Sphingomonadales bacterium | reverse complement strand
GACCTTATCATGCTCGGGCGTCGCACCTGCATGGCAGGTTTGGCAGGATTTGATCCCCGGCATGAGAACGTCAGTCGCGCTCTTTGACTTCGGTGCCGCGTGGCAGCTTTCGCATTTCGACGTGTCATGCGCCTTATGGTCGAACCAGGCCTTTGGCATATAGTGCTTCGGCACGGAGACTGGCTTGATCGTGAAGTTCAGGCTTGCCGGATTGGCCGGTGCCACGACCTGATGGCAATCATAGCACGCGCCACCCGTTGAAAAGACACGGCGGATGGCCGCATCCGGGCTTGAGCTTCCGACACCAAAGCGCGGTGTGGGGCTGCTGCTTCCCGGCACGTGACGGCCCTGAAGGAAACCGTTGCCCGCGGGATTTTGAGGACCAACGCCGCGATACAGAGCTCTGATCTGAGCGATGGTCTGGGGAACATCACCATGACGTAGGGTAAGTACCGTGTTCCCAACCTTCCCGAACCCAAGGCTGTGGCAGGCGCCGCAGTTCTTTTCCATCTCGACCGGGACAAACGTTGACTTGTCAGCCGATGCGGTATGGCAATCGCTACATTTCAGGCCGGCACTTCCCGCGCCTTTATACGCCGGAAGCGTCATCGCCATTCTCGCGACACCGTTGGTGGAGGACAGATGCAACGCGTGTGGGAATTTCAGACCCGTGTTTTCCTTGGGCTTTGCAGCCAGGGAAATTCGCTGAATTGTCGGCAGTTCGCCGGGAGATGTCACAATTGATGGGCGGAATTCGGGATGATCCTTCGCAAAATCGCCAACGTCGAGAAGCATGGTTGTCTTGACCCGCGAGCTCAAACCGACATGGCAGTCGGTGCAAAAGCGCTGCGGTGTTGGCGGCGCAGAGACGGCGCCTTCATGCTCCATATGGCAGTCGACACAGCTGTTTTCAGGCCGATTGAACATGCGGGATGTCGCATTCAGCACTTGCCGGAATGGGTTGGGTTCACCCTTAGCGCCCATCAGGCTTTTGGGATCAGCATGGTCGTGCACCTTGGTGTGACATGCAACGCAACTGCTGTCTCGCACGGATTCAAAGGCGTTCACATGGCAGGCCTGACAATCCTTTGCCAGCGCGGCGTGGCCGAGTGAAAGTTTGCCGGACGACCAGCTTTGGTCTGCGTGAAATGTATCCGCACGGCTTTTGGCCATATGGAAGTTTGACCAGGTCCAAATCGGCCAGACCAGCAAAGCTGCAAGAATGGTGGCCACCAGAATCCACGCAGGAAGGCGCATTTTGGCGCCTGCCTTGCCAAGGGAAAAGACGAACTTGCTGTCTTTGGCTTCGCTGGAATCGGCAACAGCGCTTTTGCGCTCAACGCGGATGGCCACGTCTTCCGCGGCGCGGCTGACAATGAATTCATGGCTGCCAAAGTTGATAACGGCGCCATCGCCGCGACCAATGATAAGGGTTGTGACACTGCGGCCATTTGCCATGAAGGGCGCGCCTGCAACGGCGTCTACCGATATCGTCCCATCCGTGTTGGCAGTGATGCGGGCATGGTCAAGCGGCACAGACACGTCGGGCAGGGCAATATCGCAGCCCGGACCGCGGCCAACCGACAGCGTCGGTTGATCAAAGTCCTTCGACCGGATGATTTCGCGGCCGTCATTGGTGTAGCTGACGTGGTGAACAGTAAACATCATGAGCGGATCACCAATAGAAGAAGACGCTGACAACGTGCGCCGTCAGGGCCGCAATCAGCGCGAACGTCACAGGGACGTGGAAATAGAGCCAGATTTCAAGCTGCGCCTTCAACTGAAGATGCCGACGAATGTTGGCCAGCGCGGTCACCTTCCGCGACAGCAACTGCGCTGCGCGGACGATGTCGTCCGCATTGTCGGAAGCTTTGGAGCGCGACGCGGCGCCAACCGTTTCAAAGGCGTACTGCGTCGGGCAAGATGGATATTGGTTCTTCAAGCGCGCAAGGATGGAGCCCGAGAACGGATCATCGTTGAGAGACGCACCGATGATATTCGCCAGCTCGGTGCTCAACGGCTGCGTCGCATCGTGCAACTGGCGGTCGATGCTGCGCAGATTGTCGAGCATTTCGACCTGTGTCATATCGCCCCGGTTTGAGCTAAGCTGTTTGGGCAGGATGGTATAGGCACAAATACCATAAATGCCCGATAGGATGACGATCATCATTAAGACGTAGGCGAGCGTATGGACGTTCCAGCCGAACTGAAACGCACCATGGAGTGTCACCACAATGATCAGCGATAGCCCCAGCCAGACATGTGCGGAGACCCAAGATTTAAGCGTCCACTGGCCGGGCTTGATGGAGCGTTTGCGCCAGCCGAGAAGGGCAAGCCAGAGGATGAGAATGGCGCCGATTGTGCCGAGCGTATAGCCATACCAGCTGTTGCCGCTGTGGCGCGGCTCGACGTCGATCAGAGCGTAAATAAGTATCGTTAGCGCCGAGAAACCGGATGCAATTTTGAGCCAACGGTAATCCGCATATTTCAGGAATGACACGTGGCTCGATGGCCCGGCACGTTTCGCGGCCTTGTTTCGGGCGAGAAATGCCATGGCCTAGCTGCCCTTCTGCATATGCGACACGCTCAGGAACTGTTCCGGCGAAATGCGGATGGCAGCGCCGGTCGGGCAGGCGCGTACGCAGCTTGGACCGCCTTCAATGCCTGCGCACATATCGCACTTAATCGCCTTTTTCGGGGCTTCCGGATTGCCATGTTTCTTGGCCCATTTGGCATTGGGTTCGCCGGGTCCGGGGCCGCTGCCGAACAACAGCCAGTTGAGAAGCGGCGGCTTTTTCGGCGGCACCTTGTCCATACGGATCACGCCATACGGGCAGCCACGCTGGCAATTCCCGCAGCCGATGCAGGTGTCATCGATGAAGACTTCCCCGTCCATCCCTCGATGGATCGCATTCGGCGGGCAATCGGCCATGCAATGCGGATGTTCGCAGTGGCGGCAGGACGTCGGGACGTGAAGATGGGCGTAGGTCTTGCCTGCTTCACGGTCCAAGCGCGACAGTCCATCATGGCTGTCAGCACAGGCTTTTTCGCAATTGTCACAACCGACGCAGAGCCTTTCGTCGATGAGCAACACGTCCGTTGCTTCGCCGATACCATTTTCAACGAGGAAGCTCGCAACCGACGAATACATGTCTGCAACGTCAGAGAAGGTGCTCTTCATCGTTTCAATGTGCGCATTGACGTCCTTGCGCGTCGCCATGTCGATCTTCAGACGCTCGAGGAGCGCCGAATTGCGGTCGAGCAAGCTGCGGAACGCATCGCCGTTGAGCTTGATCACTTCGGATTTCACCGCAGCGCGGACCGACGCTGTTCTGCGCCCGCCCTCGATGAGCGCCATTTCACCGACATAGGAGCCTGCGGGCAGGTAAGAAATAAACACTGTTTTCCCAGCGATGGTCCGCTCAACGACCATCGATCCAACGCGAATGACGTAGATGTCGTAACTTTCATCACCCTCGGCAATGATTGATTCACCGGCGCGGACGCTAATTGTCTCGGCGCTTTCAACGACCTCTGCGATGTCGGAAGGGCTCAAGCCGGCCTTGAAAAGTTGAAGCAACTGGCGCTCAATCGAAACACGCGTCACAGCACGTTTCACCGCCGGCACGGTCGCAATCAGCTTCAACGCAGAATTGCGGGGGATTTCCATTAAGATGCTGTCTTCAGCCGCGACAACCGTGGCGCCGCGTTTGCGGCCGGAAATTAGTCCGACTTCCCCAAACATCGCGCCCGTGCCGATGGGGACAACAATGCTTGGATCGCTGGGGTTAACCTGGACATGGACGCCGCCGGAAGCCACATTGAACAAGGAAGATCCGGGCGCTCCGCGATCAAAGATCACGTCTCCCTTGCGGACGAAGCTGACATCACTGTCGAGCGTGAACTCGCGCATTTGCAGAGGCGTCAGATCGCGCAGGATTTCGATTTCTGTGCGCAGCACGTCCAGCCATTCGTCTACGGATCGATTGCCGGGCAGCTTGCTGAACTTGGTTTCGAGAATGGGTTCGTCGGCCGGCTTGAGATTGGTGTTGCCGTTGATGAATTCGACAACATCATAGCCCTGGTTCATGCAGTGCTTGATCAGGGGGTAACCAGCGAGGGCGCCGATCACGAAGATGCCGGGCGCTGTCGATTCAAACACGGGTGAGAGGATGGGGAAGGCTTCCCGATCCTTGCTGCTGAATTCAATGCCGCAGCTTTCCACAAAGCCACGGGGCGGGGCTGAGCCCATGCGCGCAATGATGCGGTTGCACGGGATGCGCAATTCACCGTCGCGCGTGTCGAGAACGATGTGCTCAGGTTCGATCCGGTTGGTCGACGTTTCCGTCAGGATGGTGATACGACCTTCTTCGGCCGCAGACGTGAGGGCTTTGACGTTGGCGTCTTTTGCGCGGCTGAAGTCTGACGAGCGATTGACGATGGTCACGACATTGCGCTGTTCAGGGTCCGCTGCGAGGCCCAACGCGTTTTCAATGCCCGCATCACCTGCGCCGATGACTGTGATGTGTTCGTCCAAGATGGCTGTCGGGTCGTCGAGTTGATATTCGACATGCGGAAGATCACCGCCCGGACACCGCATCAGATTTGGATTTCCCTGGGTCCCAATTGCAAGGATGACCGCTTCGGCATTGATGCTTTCGCCATCGGCCAATTTAAGGGTGAAAGCTCCCGGAGAGCCTGAGATGGCCGTCACTTCTGACCGATAGCGGACCTGCACATTCTGGCTGGCAGCTTGATCGTTCCAAGTCTGGAGAATCTTTTCGCGCTTGCCGGCGTCAAAATCAAAGTCGGAACGAAGGACCAACTGGCTGGGCGTCGCCATAACGTGCTTGCCCTTCTGGTAACGGAAGATCGTATCGGAGAGGTGATCCGTCTTTTCCAGAAGAATGTGGTACATACCAAGCTGCGCCGCGCGTGCAGCTGCGCTCAATCCCGCCGGACCTGATCCGACAATTGCCACCTTGTAGGTGCTCGTCACGCCTTCGCCCCCCGCTCAGCCGCACGCCCCAAACGCGTCGAACAAAATCTAATAAATTTAAAACCACTTCTACTTATGGTGTCGCACAGTCTATGAGGAGAGGGCAAGCGACATGACCCGTTTATCGGGGGAGTATAAATGCCAAAAAGATTTGAAATTCAGTCAAGATATATTCTTATTGGTTCTATTATATTGGCCATTTCGGCTACTTCATGGTCTATTCATCGATCTATTGACGAAAATCCGGCCTTGGATGCCGCGAATTCACAAATTGCGCAAAGAGGTGTTGACGATTCTATAGCCAAATTGGAGCAGAAGCTTGCCAATAATCCTGAGGATGCCGAGGGTTGGCGGATGCTTGGTTGGTCGCACTTCAATATTGGGGCGTATTTAAAGGCGGCGGAGGCCTATCGAAAGGCGACCCAACTCTCTCCGAATAACGCAGATTATTGGTCATCTCTTGGTGAATCGCTCGTGCAAGAAGCTACAGGCCCGTTCGCTGACGAAGCGGTAGCTGCTTTCCGCAGGGCGTTGGCCATCGACCCGCAGGACCCGCGGGCCCGCTACTTTTTGGGTGTTCAGAAGGATCTGATCGGCGACAGCAAAGGAGCGATCAACGATTGGATCGCTCTCCTGAATGATACGCCGAAGGGCGCGCCATGGGAACAGGGCGTACGCGACACAATTGAGAAGGTAGCCCGCGAACACAAGATTGATGTGTCTGGCCGTATGGTCGCATCAGCGCCGACCCGGATGCCGAGTTCCCCTGCCACAGACGCCATTCCCGGGCCGACCGCTTCACAACTGGCGCAGGCCTCGTCGCTCCCCCCTAGCCAGCAGCAGGCTATGGTCAGTCAAATGGTTGAGAGCTTGGAGCGGAAGCTGGCCGCTGACGGCAACAACGAAGCCGGTTGGCTGCGGCTAATGCGTGCCCGTATGGTCATGGGGCAGGCCGACAAGGCGCGACAGGCGCGGGACAAAGCTTTGCAGAGATTTCAAGCGGATAAAGCGGCAATCGCTCGGATTAACAGCGCAGCGGACGCTCTCGCCATTCCGCGCTAGCTCATCCACCTTGGCTTCACTCGGAAACGAGAAGCGAGGGTGCATAAAAAGGGAGCCGCCCGAAATGTCGGACGGCTCCCTCTTTTTTGGCACTTAGGCAGACGTTTTTAGACGACGCCGAAAGCAAGCATCGCATCAGCGACCTTCTTGAAGCCGGCGATGTTGGCACCGCGCACATAATCGACATGGCCTTTGCCATCGCTGCCATATTGCACGCAACGGGCATGGATGCCTTCCATGATGTCGAGGAGCATCTGCTGAAGCTCTTCTTCCTTCCAGGAACGACGTTCGCTGTTCTGGCTCATTTCGAGACCTGAGACTGCGACACCGCCGGCATTTGCGGCCTTGCCGGGTGCGAAGAGGATCTTCGCATCGCGGAAGACATGTGCACCTTCCAGATTGGTTGGCATGTTAGCGCCTTCGCTGACCGCGATGCAGCCATTGGCCACAAGAGCGCGGGCATCGTCACCCAACAATTCATTCTGCGTGGCGCAGGGAAGGGCGACGTCGCAAGGTACGTTCCACGGCGTCTTACCGGCATGAAACACAGCCTTCGGATAGGCGGCGACATATTCTTCAATACGGCCGCGGCGCTTGTTCTTCAGTTCTTTGACCCAGTTGATCTTTTCCTGGTCCATCCCGTCGGGATCGTGAACGAAGCCGCTGCTGTCTGACAGGGTGAGCACCTTACCACCCAATTGGGTGATCTTTTCTGCAGCGTGCGTGGCAACGTTGCCCGAGCCCGAAATGACGGCTGTCTTGCCCTTAAGGTCTTGACCCTTGGTGCGCAGCATGGCCGCAAGAAAGTAGACCGCGCCATAGCCGGTCGCTTCTGGGCGGATGGCCGAGCCACCATATTCGAGACCTTTGCCGGTCAGCACGCCGTTCCACTGGTTCGTCAGGCGCTTATACTGGCCGAACATGAAGCCGATTTCGCGGCCACCGACGCCAATGTCGCCCGCAGGAACGTCGCAATCCGGGCCGATGTGGCGATAGAGCTCATTCATGAAGCTCTGGCAGAAGCGCATGATTTCGCGGTCGCTCTTGCCCTTCGGGTTGAAGTTGGAACCGCCCTTGCCGCCGCCCATGGGCAGGCCTGTCAGTGAGTTTTTGAACGTCTGTTCAAACGCCAAAAACTTCAGGATCGATTCTGTAACGCTCGGGTGGAAGCGAATGCCGCCCTTATATGGCCCGATGGCGTTGTTGTTCTGGACGCGCCAGCCACGCTGAACGCGGATGTTGCCATTATCATCTTCCCAGCAGACGCGGAAGCTGACGACGCGATCCGGCTCTGCGATGCGGCGCAGGATCT
>CAJBSR010000186.1 GCA_903958285.1 uncultured Sphingomonadales bacterium | reverse complement strand
TGACGGAATATTATCTCCAATTTGCGGATCACTATTTCCGGATCGTGGCCGAAAGCCGCACGCGCTCAGAAGACACGCGTCAGCCCCGCCGCGATGATTGGCAGAATGAAGAGGGCGAAGACGGCGATAACCTCGACACGTCTGACGGCGAGTCCGGCGCTTATGGGAATGAAGGTCATGATGAGCCTGCGCCCGCGCAGAGCGACCGTCGCCCGCCTCGTGAACCACGCGAACCTCGTGAGCCGCGTGAACCCCGGGAGAAACGCGAATTCCGTCCGCGCCGGGACAATGCCTCAGCGGATGCGCCGCGCGAAAGATCAGAAGAATCGGCGACAATCGACGTTGCGATCCTGCCGCCGGCCCTTGGTGTCTCGACCGATCCGGCAATTGATCTTGACGCAGAGCCCGCCCCCCGCCGTCGCGGTCGTCCGCGCCGTGCTGCGGTTTCGGATGCGGAAACCGAAGCTGCTGAATAGGCTGACATAAAACTGAAACTTTGCTGTCACTGAACCGTCATTGTCGCCTCCTAGTGGGGTCGGCAGCGCAGCAAGACTCGTTCCTGCGCGGTTCATGCAGGAAGGGTAATCATGAAAGCCTCCGCCAAGTTTATGGCTGCACTCGTCGTCTCGGGTGTTGTCGCAGTTCCCGCCAACGCTCAGATGCGGCGCAACATCCGCATCGTTGGCTCCTCCACAGTCTATCCATTTTCAAAGGCTGTCTCGGAACGTTTTGCACGTGCCAATCCCGGCGTGCCGGCTCCTGTTGTCGAATCGACGGGCAGCGGTGCCGGCATCAAACTCTTCTGTGGCGGTGTCGGTGCTCAGCATCCGGATATCGTAAACTCTTCGCGCCGCATCAAGGCGTCGGAGTTTAAGTCGTGCCAGGCTAATGGCGTTGCCCAAGTTACAGAAATTGCCTTTGGTCTAGATGGCCTTGCCATCGGTACTTCCAAAAAGACCGGTCTGACGAACCTTTCGCTTCGGGATGTTTATGTCGCGCTGGCAAAGGCGCCGTTCGGAAAGCCAAACACGACCAAAACTTGGAAAGATGTGAACGGCAATCTGCCTGCGCTGCCAATCCGCATCTACGGTCCCCCGTCGACGTCGGGAACGCGCTCATCCATCGAAGATCTGTTCATGGAGCCTGCCTGCGCAGCAAACCCCGCGATGGCCGCACTCAAGAAGTCGAATGAGGCAAAGTATAATTCGGTCTGCAAAGGTATCCGCGAAGACGGTGCCTATGTGACGTCCGGCGAGAATGACAATCTCATCGTCCAAAAACTGGAAGCTAACCCCGGTACGGTTGGGCTGTTCGGATACTCCTATCTGGAAGAGAACCTGAATCTCCTAAAGGGTGTCTCGATCAATGGCGTCACGCCGACCTATCAGACGATCGCGAATTTTCGCTATCCTGGCGCGCGGCCCTTGTACTTCTATGTCAAGAACGCACATGCAAAGGCCATTCCTGGCATTCGGGCCTATTCTGCCGAATTCGTCCGTGAGGCGACCTTTGGCCCGCAGGGCTACTTGATGAAACTTGGTCTGATTGCGCTGCCCGAGGCCGTTCGCAAGCGTAATCAGGGGTTGGCAACAACCCTGACGCCTATGAGCGGCGCTGGCCTCAAGTAATTTGATCACACGGAGAAAGGGTGCATCATGACCCGATTTAAATCCCTCGCCATCGGTCTCATGGCCAGCACGATGCTGGTCGCCTCACCTGCATTTGCGCAGCTGGCCACGGGCGAAGCCGAACCTCCCGCTGATGCACCGTCGCCCGACGATCCATCACTGCTGACAGTGGCGCCAGACGAAGCGAATGTCACCGCATCTGACCAACGTGTTGAACTCCTCGAAGCTCAGATTACTGCGCTTCAGGCACAGCTGGATGAAATAAAGAAGGCGTTGCCCAAAGCGACGCCGAGCTGGAAGGGCGCGCCGCAATGGGCGGATGCCGAAGAAGGCTGGTCATTCAAAGTGCGTGGACGCCTGATGCTTGATGCGGCCTACACCGGAAAGCCCGACAATTATGCGGCGAACCGGAACTTTGGCTTCAACTCTCGCTTTCGGCGGATCCGTTTGGGTGTCGAAGGGACTATCCCCGGCGGTTTTGCCTACAAAGCTGAAGCCGACTACGCCAACAGCGTCCTTGGCTTCGGCGATGTGACCATCGCTTATGCGCCTGCCAACAAGCCATACGCCATTACCCTTGGGAACTTTGATACGCTTAGCGGGATGGAGCAGATTTCGAGCTCACGCTGGTCCTCGTTCATTGAACGCGGCCAGATCAACGATGCTTTCATCAACACCCGTCGTCTTGGCGCGGCTGTCGGCCTGAAGACGGCTGACAATCTGTTCCGTTTTGATGCGGCCTTGTTCACTGCCCATACGATTGACGCTTCGATCGACAATGATGGTTGGATGGGGGCGGTTCGCACGACCTACACACCCAATCTGCTCGGCGGATTTGTG
>CAJBSR010000185.1 GCA_903958285.1 uncultured Sphingomonadales bacterium | reverse complement strand
CTATCGGGTCCTTGAGTGCAGAGATCAGGAACTTCGGCGCACCTTTGCCGCCCTTGAGATCGCCGCCCATGGGGACGCCCCGTGCATAGCCTGCCTTCACCCAATTGGCCTTCCAGTCGGCATCGGTAAAGTCCCAGCCACCGAAGATGCGCACGACCATGCGTGGGCCTGTGGTGGCGTAGACTTCACGCTTGGCCATGGCGTCGAAGATCGCGCCGCGCGTATTGGCCTTCGCCCAGACCGCCGCATAGCCGCCTGCGAGATACTGCCAACCGAAACGCCCCGCATTGGGCCCCAGATTCTGCGCCTGAGACGGGCGCTCTTTGCTCGGTTCGCCGCCGGAATGTTTGCCGAAGAAATTGTCCTCATCGCCCGTCGCCAGTGCCGTGTGGCTGTCGGTCGATCCGATCATGCCGAGCTTATACGGGTTCACGCCCGTCTTCTGTTCAATGGCAAGGCCGCGCTTCAATGCTTCACGGACATAGTCGCCCGCCAGCATATCCGGCGTCTTCTTATGCTCCATCGTCAGATTGCCGAGTTCCCAACCGGCATCGCCGAAATCGGCAAATTCGTCATTGGGGGACAGGAAAGGATGCGATTCACTGTCGCCTTTGATCTGCGTCGCTTCGACAATCGGCTCACGCGCGGCACGGCGGCGCGCATAGGCGGCGGTCATTGGTCCGCCACCGGGGCCCGTCATCTGGAACATCAGGCCGTTGGAGAGGTTCGAGTTGTGCGGGATGGCGAGGATCTTGCCGCCCGTCTTCTTCTCATAGCCATCCATATAATCCCACAGCTGATCCGGCGTTGTGCCGATGAGCGAGGAATAAGGCTGCACCTGATCGGCCTTGTCTTTGCCGTCGCGCATGATGACGACGCGGTGCAGGTTATCGCCCTGCCGCATCAGCGTATATTCAAAGCCGTTAAAGGCAGAAAACTTGCCCGGCGTGTTGTAGCGTTCGGTGATCTTGGTGTTGTCGTGCCAAACGCCTTTTTCCCGGTCCAACTGGGCCTTGGGGTCCATCAGGTCGGGTGGCAGCGTGCGGTTGGAGAAGCGGTCGATGAGCTCCATCGCGACGGCCATCGATTCCTTGGGGCCCTTGTTCAGCTCGTCATGCCAGCGCTGGAGAAGGGGATCGCGCAGCAGGAAGCGGGGCGCATCGTGGATCGCCTTCAATGCGGCAAGCCCGTCCGAATGGTCCGCGATGACGAGGAAGTCGAGCGGCCGGGCGAGCTTAGCTTTCAGGCCTGTGGTGGAGGTGACTTCTTCCCCCATGGCAAAGCGCAGCGCGTCTTCCGGTCCCAAACGCACGCCGAGGCCAAACGCGTCGGAGGAGTTGGAGGTGTGGAGATGGGTGTCACCGAAATAGACCTGCTCGGGATATTCGGCTTCCTTGATCTCCGCGTCAGTCTTCTTGCCCGAGATCAGGTCCCGCGCCTTCTCGCAAGACGAAAGCGACAGACCCAGTGACAGACCAAGCGCAACGACCGCTGCTTTTGACATCCAACGCGATTTCATCGCCATTCTCCCCTATTCCTCTTGCGCGGTTTCAATCAGCAATCAGAGGTGTTTGCAAGGGGGCACGCCTTTGCGTAAGCGCATCTATATGAACCAATTAGAAGCAGTCATCTGGGATTTCGGCGGTGTCGTAACGTCATCGCCGTTTGAAGCCTTTAACCGATATGAGGCAGATCGCGGTTTTCCGCGCGATACCATCCGCCGGATCAACGCGGCAGACCCCGATTCGAACGCCTGGGCGCTGTTTGAGCGCGCGGAAATCGACGCGGCGACCTTCGATGCGATGTTCGCAGAAGAAGCCGCGCGCATCGGGCATGACATCCGCGGCAACGACGTTCTGGCGCTTCTGTCCGGTGATATCCGCCCGCGCATGGTGGCCGCCCTCGATACCATCAAAGCGGCGGGCCATAAGGTCGGCTGCATCACCAACAACGTCCCCGCCGGCAAGGGTGCTGGCATGTCCACATCCGAGAAAAAGGCTGCCGCCGTCGCTGATGTGATGACGCGGTTTGACCATATCATCGAAAGCTCAAAGGCCGG
>CAJBSR010000184.1 GCA_903958285.1 uncultured Sphingomonadales bacterium | reverse complement strand
CTGATGCCGGGGGATACCTTTGCCTTTTCAGGCATGAGCCTTGAGGTCGAACGCACCGATGGAACCGATCTGATCGTGCGGGCTACGACCAAGAAGGCGCGTATCCCCAGCTATATGGGCGCGCGGATGCCGCTGACGACGCATCTGGCGGGGCGCGTGCGGCAGTTCCTTCATGATCGACCAAGCTGGGTGCGTTTCCCGGCGGACGTGCGCGAATGGTTGGAAATGCAGGCGCGTGTCTCCTCCATTCCATCACCGGACGAACTGCTCGTCGAAACCTTCCCGCATGAAGAGATGCACTATCTGGTCATCTACAGCTTTGAAGGGTGGAATGCGCACCAGTCCCTCGCGATGCTCATCACGCGGCGGATGGAGGCGCGCGGGCTGCATCCCATCGGTTTTGTCGCCAACGACTATAGCTTTGCCATCTGGAGCCTTGAGCCGGTCGAGTACCCGCAAGACTTCCTGTCGCGCGACATCATGACCGATGAGTTTATAGACTGGGTGGAGAACTCCGCACTGCTGAAGCGCGCCTTCCGCGAGGTCGCTGTCATTGGCGGGTTGGTCGAACGGCAGATCCCCGGCAAGCGCAAGACGGGGCGGCAGGTGACGTTCTCCACCGACCTCATTTATGACGTTCTGCGCAAGTATCAGCCTGACCATCTTTTGATTGAGGCGGCTTGGGCCGATGCGCGGACGCGGATGACCGATGTCGGGCGACTAGGCGCGCTGCTTGATCGCGCCACGCAAACCATGGTGCACCGCAAACTCACGCGCATCAGCCCGCTGGCCGTGCCTGTGATGGCGATCATCGGGCGGGAAAGCGTGGCGCAAGGGGCGGCGGATGACCAAATCCTGTTTGAAGCAGAGACGCTGGCGCGCGCAGCCATGCAGGCGGACTAAGGCCCGCGATCTCTTTGCATCGCCAGACCGGCAATGCTATCCTGCCATTCCGGCAATAAGAACAGAGGCCGGGCCCTGAGGAGAGGACCATGCGCATTGGAAGCCTAGCTGCCGCGCTGTTTGTCGCTGCACCCGCATTCGCCGCCACGCCGGAACACGTCGCGGGCGATGTTCCTCCGGCTGCGACCACGGTTGCTGCGGGAGAAGACCTGTCCAGACGGATGACAGTGCCCGTGACCGTCAACGGGCAGGGGCCTTTTCACTTTGTGATCGATACGGGCGCGGACCGCACCGTCATTTCCAAGGAACTGGCCGAGCAACTGGCGCTGCCCAAATCCGGCACGGCCAAGCTGCACGCCATGGGTGGCTCGGCGCAAGTGAACATGGTCAGAATCGACCGGATTCAGGTGTCTGACAAAATCAGCCGGAAAGTGAGGGCTGCGGCACTGCCGCGCAAATATGTCGGGGCCGATGGCCTGATCGGGATCGATAGCCTGAAGGGGCAGCGGATCGTGATGGATTTTCAGGCGGGCACAATGACGTTGCAGGCCTCTGATACGCCGGAGGACGACGTGCCCGAAGGCGTGGACGTGATCGTCGTGACGGCGCGGACGCGGCTCGGCCAGCTTGTCCTCGCCGATGCGGATGCCAATGGTCAGAAGGTTTGGGTCATCGTTGATACCGGTGCTCAGAACAGCGTCGGCAACAACCGGCTGCGCAAGCTGATGGTGGAACGCAATCCGTCAACCATGGTCAAACCCATCCAGATGATCGACGTGCTCGGCAGGTCGACACCGGCGGACTATACCGTCGTCAGCCGGCTGCGGATCGGCGGGGTGATGCTGGGCAATGCGGCGCTGGCCTTTGCCGACGCGCATCCCTTCAAACTGTTTGAGCTGGAAAAGAAGCCGTCGATGCTGCTGGGCATGGAAAGCCTGCGGGCGTTTCAGCGTGTCTCGGTTGATTTTGCCGCGCGCAAGATCAAGTTCCTGATGCCTTCGGGCATGGCACCGCCCAGTGACCGGCTGGCGCAGGATGCGCCGAAGACGACAGTCGGGGCGCCCTAAACATTCCCGCTCATCCCGAGCGAAGTCGAGCGACCTCGCGCCAGAGTGTCTCGACGTCGCTCGACACAAACGGGAGCGGTTTCCTATCGGTTGACGCAGCCAAGTGCGGCTGCGTCAATGGCGGTGGCCGCCCCCTTTAGGCGATAGGTGTCCGCAAAGGCGCGGCCATCCTTGGCCACGGACGATACGCTCATGCTGCGGGCGGCGCGGATTTTGGCGATGATGAAGGCGTCATGGCGCGGGGACGGCGCCCAGGCATCATATGGACCAGCGACGAGCCGCCAGCGGCGTTCCCCCACCGTCAGGATAACTTCTGCTGAGGGGCGCCGTTCCTGACTGAGGCGGATGTGCAGCTGGCTGCGGACGTTGCGGTCCGGCCAATGGCCGATGCTGGCAAAGGGCCGCCATGTGCCCTTGCTCTCGCCAACAGGTTCCGCAATCGCAAAGCAGCGATAGGGGTTGTCGTCCTTGAACGCGCCCCAGCCATCGAAAATGCCCAAAGCGTCCCGAGCCTGCGCGGCACCGCCGAGGAGGAGGGCCGCAAGGACGAGCGCCCGCTTCATGCGTGGTGCGTTCCGCCGCCTTGTCGCACAATCTGTTCCACGCCGTTTTCAATGACGACCATTGTCCCTTGCGGAAGGCTGGGGGCGATGGGGGCGTTCCAGGGTGCCTTGACCTCGAGCCCGAGCAGCAGGCCTCGTAGCACCCGGCTCGACATGCCATGCATCAGGACCAGCCGGTCACCTTCGATATGGGCGGTGTCGTCGATCCAGCTTGTCAGGCGGGCGGCAATCTCATCATACCATTCCCCACCCGGCGCGCGCACGCTGAACAGGCTTGTCTCTAGGTCCATAATCGGCCCGGTTTCGTCCATGATCTCGGCATAGGTGCGCCCGGCCCAATCGCCGACATTGATTTCAAAGAGGCGGGGGTCATGCTTGGCCAGATGCCAGTCATGTTCGATATGCTCGCATATGACAGCGAGCGTCTGGAGTGCGCGGCCGGAGGGTGAGGACCAGAGATGGAGCGGTTTGCCGGCCCCGATATAGGCCGCAAGCTCTGACCCCATGGCGTCTGCCTGCGCGAATCCGGTGCGCGTCAAAGGGGTGTCGCGCTTGTCGCCCTGCATCCTTTTTGCGAAGTTGAACACGGTCTCGCCATGGCGAGCGATGAAGATGCGGCCTTTGAGTGTCATGGGCAGCGCTTTTCCCACAATTTTCTCCAATGGCAAGCGGCGCGCGGACTTGCCCGCAGGCATATTCTTGTCCATGACCGTGTGAGGAACCATAAGTCCCTGTCCATCAGGGGTATCAGACCATCTTTCGGGGGTTTTGAATGAAGGCGACGATCGAACGCGCAAACCTGCTCAGGAGCCTCGGGCACGTCCAGTCCGTGGTGGAGCGTCGCAACACGATCCCGATTCTCTCGAACGTGCTGATTGAAGCACTGTCGGACGGCTCGATGCGACTGATGGCAACCGATCTTGATCTCCAGATCAATGAAACGATGGAAGCGGCCAGCGTAGAAGTGGCGGGGTCGACCACTGTGTCCGCCCACACGCTGTTTGATATTGTGCGCAAGCTGCCGGAAGGCACGCAGGTCTCGCTGACCGCTTCGGACGGCAAGATGCAGGTTGTCGCGGCCCGCTCGCGCTACAGCCTCAACACATTGCCGCGCGATGACTTCCCGATCATTGCGGAAGGCGAACTGCCGACCAAATTTGAATTGCCTGCCGCCACGCTGCGCCAGATGATCGACAAGACGCGCTTTGCGATCTCAACCGAAGAAACGCGCTATTATCTGAACGGCATCTTCCTGCACGTCGGCGACGATGGCCAGCCCGTGCTGAAGGCGGCTGCGACCGACGGCCACCGCCTTGCCCGCGTGACGGTGCCGCGCCCCGAAGGCGCAGAAGGCATGCCGGACATCATCATCCCGCGCAAATGCGTGGCAGAGCTGCGCAAGTTGCTCGATGAAGTGGAAGGCACGGTTGAAGTGACCCTGTCTGCCACCAAGATTCGCTTCGGCCTCGGCACAGCTGTGCTGACGTCCAAGCTGATCGATGGCACCTTCCCGGACTATAACCGCGTCATCCCAACCGGGAATGACAAGATCCTGAAGATTGACCCGAAGGCCTTCATGTCGGGCGTTGACCGCGTGTCGACGATCGCGCTGGAAAAGACCCGTGCTGTGAAAATGGCGCTGGAACCGGACCGGATCACCCTGTCCGTCACCTCGCCGGAAAATGGCACGGCAGCTGAAGAGGTGTCCGGCGAATATGGCTCGGAAGGCTTCGAAATCGGCTTTAATGCCCGGTATCTGATGGACATTCTGAGCCAGATCGAAAGCGAAACAGTGGAAGTGCATCTGGCGGACGCCGCCGCACCGACGCTGATTCGTGAAAACGACAAGTCGCCTGCGCTCTACGTTCTGATGCCGATGCGCGTTTAACGCGCGTCGGTTGTCACCTTCGGTACCGCGAACAGGGTCTGGAGCATCCGCCGTACGGCGATGAGCAGGGCGATGGCACCCAGCAATAATGCGACCGCGACAAGGGATGCGGCAACCGGCTCCTGCAGGACGAGGTAAAGCAGCCCGCCGGTCACGATATCCTCACCCGTCGATACAGCCACATTGCTAAAGGGTTCCGGGCTCGCATTGACGATGGCGCGCGTGCCGGCCTTTGCCCCATGGCTGACCAACGCAGCACTGCCCCCCCAAAGGAGCGCGACGACCTGCCAGGTGGTGTTCGATGGATCGACAATCGCCATGGACAGCAGCGCACCACCAATGGGGCGGATCGCGGTGTGGACAGAGTCCCACAGCGAATCGAGCCAAGCGATCTTGTCCGCAAAAAACTCAGCAATCAGCCCCAAGCCTGACGCCCCAATGACCCATGGGTTGGCGAGTACCTGAAGCCCCGCGACATGCTCAGGTGCTTGAATCAGGCCGAAATACATGGCGAGGCCAGTGCCGAAAACGCAGAGATAGAGCCGCCATCCGGCGAGAAGGCTGACGCTGGCGGCGACGCCGAGAAGTTCGACAATACCCATCATCATCTCCCACCGACCCCACTGGTCGAGTTAGCAGCTTGTCCCTTCGCGCGCTGTGGTTCAAGACGAGACTGACGGCAACACAGCCGCAGGAGAGCGACGCGCGTGAATATCGAAACCGGTGATCCCGAATTCTTGGTCCCCGCCATTCCAGCTTCGACGCTGATTCTCTTTCGTGAACGTGCGGGTGGGGCTCCTGAACTGCTGCTGGTCGAGCGCTCCAAAGGCATGGCTTTTGCAGGTGGCGCCATTGTGTTTCCCGGCGGACGCATTGACCCCGATGATCATCTGCTCGCCGACCGCCACGCGCATATTGAGCGAGAGTGCGCCGCCGCGCGTATTGCTGCCATCCGCGAAACCATTGAGGAATCGGGCGTCCCCATCGGGCTGACGACAACGCCTCCGTCCGGCTGGCTGGAAGAGGCGCGCAAAGCGCTCCACAACCGCCAGATGTTCAGTGAACTGCTCGATGCCGCACAGTTGGAGCTCGATCTTGAGCAACTCGTGCCCTTTGCCCGCTGGCGCCCGAACTTCAAGGAAGCCCGCGTGTTTGACACACGCTTCTACATCGCCCGCGCGCCAGATGATCTGCCCGAAGCCATTGTTGATGCGACTGAAAATGTCCGCACCTTCTGGGACAGCGCGCAGGCGACCATCGACTCCGCCCTGCGCGGCGATGTCCATGTCATCTTCCCCACCCACCGCAATCTGGAACGGCTTGCGCTGTTCGATACCTTTGATGCCGCAGCAGAACATGCCCGCTCCATACCGGTGCGCATGTGCACGCCATGGGTGGAAAAGAACGGCGAAGAAACATGGCTCTGCATCCCCGATGATCTTGGTTATCCGGTAACGCGCGAAAGCTTCCGCACCGCGAAGCGCGCGGGGGATTGAGCAAACTCAACAAACGCGTTCGCCCTGAGCCTGTCGAAGGGCCGTACTTGCTTTTGAAGCACAGAAAAGGACGAGGCTTCGACAAGCTCAGCCTGAGCGGGCTAAGTTAGCGGTCTCGGAGCGCCGAAATCGTCGTTCCTGCACTGATGCGTTCGGGATCGGTCTTCAGGTGCAGCAGCCGCAGGCCTGAACGGGACATGGCCTCGGCCAGTGCAGGTGCAAACTCTGCCGTCGTTTCCACCGTCGCTGCCCAGCCACCATAAGCACGGGCAAGTGCTGCAAAGTCGGGGTTGGACAGGCCCGTGCCCGACACACGGGTCGGATATTCGCGTTCCTGATGCATGCGGATGGTTCCGTAGATCCCGTTGTCGACCACGATCACGATGATGTTGCAGCCAAATTGCATGGCCGTCGCCAGTTCCTGACCGTTCATCATGAAGTCGCCGTCTCCCGCCAGCGCAACGACCGTCTTGTCGGGGCGGCGGAGGGCGGCAGCGACAGCAGCGGGCGGGCCATAGCCCATCGCCCCTGCGGTCGGCGCCAACTGCGTGCCAAGGCCGCCATATGGCCAATAACGATGCCACCAGCCGGAGAAGTTGCCCGCGCCATTGCAGATGATCGTATCGGCAGGCAGCGAGTCGCGCATGGCGGCGACACACTGGCCGAGATCGACCTTCGTTTCGAAGGGGGCTGGGGTGTTCCAAGTTTGCCAATCGGCATGGGCTTGCGCACCGGCAGGCGAGGGTTCGGCCGGAGTCGGAAGCGCCGCTGCGCTCTGCGCAAAGCGCGTCATATCCGCGCATATGGCAAGGTCGGCGCGGTAGACATGGTTCAGCTCATCGGGGTCCGGGTGGACATGGATGAGGGTCTGTCCGGGATGATCGGGTGTGACGAGCGTGTAGCTGTCGGTAGTTGCCTCTCCGAGACGCGCGCCGACGGCCAGCACAAGGTCTGCCGCCTTGATGCGCGCCACCAGCTTCGGGCTCGGCCCATAACCAAGGTTGCCCGCCCAGACGGGGGAGCTATTTGATATCGCATCCTGACGTCGGAAGCCAGCTGCAACGGGCAGGCCCCAGCTTTCAGCAAAGGATTGGAAATCGCGCGCCGCCTCAGCCGTCCATCCCGCGCCGCCGATAATCGCGATGGGGGCTTTCGCCGCCGCTAGTCGAGCGGCCAAGTCCGCCATCTGGTCAGGGTGTGTCGCCTGCACGACCGGATCAACGCGCGGCCGGTCCAAAGCCTCGCCCAGTTCGCACAGCATATCTTCCGGCAGAGCGAGGACCACGGGCCCGGGCCGTCCCGACATGGCAACGTTGAAGGCGCGCGCGACATATTCCGGGATGCGTGCGGCCTCATCAATGCGCGCTGCCCATTTGCATAGCGGCCCGAACATCGCGGCAAAGTCGACTTCCTGAAAGCCTTCACGGTCCTTCATGCCTCG
>CAJBSR010000183.1 GCA_903958285.1 uncultured Sphingomonadales bacterium | reverse complement strand
CGCTCCCGCTACCATCTAAGACAACCACAATTGAATCAGGGAGATGCCAGCCTCCGCCGGCATGACATGCATATGAAGTTCCGCTATTTTCTTCCGGCCCTCGCCCTCCTCTCCACGCCTGCCCTCGCAGGCCCGACCGACACCGCGAAAGAGGCCGACGCGGTCTTTAAAAACTTCACCTTCACCAGCGGTGAGACGCTGCCCGAACTCCGCATCCATTACACCACGCTCGGCACGCCGCACCGCAATGCGAAGGGCGAGATCGACAATGCGGTGATGATCCTCCACGGCACCGGCGGCTCGGGAAAGCAGTTCTTTCGCCCGCAATTCGCCGATGAGCTTTATGGCGCCGGCCAGCCGCTCGATATCACCAAGACCTTCGTCATCCTGCCCGACAATATCGGGCACGGCGCGTCATCCAAGCCGTCAGACGGGATGCGGATGGCATTCCCCAAATACGACTATGACGACATGGTCCGCGCCCAATATCGCCTCGTCACCGAAACGTTAAAGATCAAGCATTTGAAGCTGATCCTCGGCACATCCATGGGCTGCATGCATGCCTTTGTGTGGGGTACGACCTATCCGGGCGTTGCGGAGCGGCTCGCGCCTTTTGCCTGCAATGCCGCCCCCATTGGAGGCCGCAACCGCTGGTGGCGCAAGATGTCGGTCGATGCCATCAAGGCTGACCCGACATGGAATGGCGGCAACTACACGGCACAACCGGCGCAGGGTGTGCGCACCGCCAATTATCTGTCGATGATTGCAGGCGCGAACCCTGTTGCGCTTCAGGCACAATTCCCGACACGCGAAGCGGCGGAAGCGGCACTGGACAAGGGCTTTGCAGCACGTGCGGGTGACGGCGATGCCAATGACCAGATCTACCAGCTCGAATCTTCACGCAATTATGATCCCAAGCCACTGGAGAAGATCACCGTCCCCACGCTCTGGATCAACTCAGGCGACGACTTCATCAACCCGCCCGAGCTTGGCATGGCGCAGGAGGCAGCCAAAAAGATGCCGCGCGCCGCGTTCATCCTGATCCCAGCGTCTGCGGAAACCAAGGGCCATGGCACGCACACCTGGGCGAAGTTCTGGAAGGATGATTTGGTGAAGCTGCTGGCGGAACCGGTTACGCCCTAACCCCTCATGTCATTCCCGCGCAGGCGGGAATCCAAGGGACCCGCTCTGGATCCCCGCTTTCGCGGGGATGACAGCGAAGAAGATCAATATTCATCCTGCTCCGCCTGCGCCTGCTGACGGTCTTGAAACCACTGGTCGATCATCGCCTGGGTGCATCCAGACTGACCGAACGAGCCGATCGCCGTGCAACTGCCCGGCCGCGTGAACCGCTGCGCGTCCTCCAAGGTCTGGACACGGGACGCCCAAGAGGCGCCGGGACCGCTGTCTTCCCGCTTCTTTTCCCGCAAAGCCTGAGGGATCCGGTAGCGATCTGACTCCGGCATCCGCGCGCAGACAACAATTTCGTCGCCTTTGGGGGTTGGGCAGGCATCATTCCCGAACACCGTCGTCGTTGCATAGCGCGCCGGCGGCGTGCTGGTTTCCGCCGCCAAAGGAGACGACAAGAGGGCCGCGGTGATGAGAACGGACACAGTACGCATAAATTGGTCTCCTTACTCTCCCTTTTGGCCCAACACATCTGACCGCCAGATGAACCGCACCAAGACTCTGGATTGGCAAAACGCCCAAGGATTGCTTATGGGGGCCGCATGATCCTCGTCATCGACAATTATGACAGCTTTACCTGGAATCTGGTCCATTATCTGATGGAATTGGGGGCCGAAGTAGAGGTTGTGCGCAATGACGCCATGTCCGCCGGACAGGCCATCTCCAGCGGCGAGATCGGAAGAGCACACGTCTGAACTCCAGT
>CAJBSR010000182.1 GCA_903958285.1 uncultured Sphingomonadales bacterium | reverse complement strand
TGCTGGGTTCGATTCGTTGGTCGAATTTGACATATGAGTCTCGTATTGCACCCGATGAGGGGCATGACAAGAGGGTTTTGACAAATGAGTGTCATTTAGCTCTCGTATGCAATATCTGCTGACGGCGGTCGAGTTTGGAATTGCCCCCGATGAGCATTTGCAGTACCGATTTTGACAAATCGGTGCCTATCCGTTGTTCGCTGTCGAAGCTGAATGGATGCGCCTTGCAGGTAAGAGCCGTGACGGATGACTAGTCAGATTGAATCCACAACCAAGCGCAGCCGTCACGATTTGATCCTGGATTCGGCGGCGTTGCAGCTTGCCAATTTTGGGGTTGGAACCTCATCTCTTCCGGAAATCGCGGCCTGTATGGGGCTCACGCGATCTGCCCTCTACTACTACGTAAAGTCCAAGGAAGATCTGGTTTTCCAGGTCTATTATCGTTCATGCGACATCATGGCCAACACCGCTAAGGCCATCCGATCGACACCTGGTGAAGCCTCGCAAAAGCTTGTCGAATTCGTCCTCACGATAGCAGGCCGCGAACATATCGATGTCATCGCGCTGTCCGAAGTCGGCATGCTCGGAGTCGAACAGCGAACGGCAGTGCTCGGACGCTATGAAGCGGTTGTCTCAATGATTGCCGACATTCTGCGCGAAGGCGTCAATCGCTGCGAATTGCGCGCCTGCGATCCTGAAATTGCTGCGCGAACCATCATCAGCATTGTGCAGCATCTGGGCATGACCAGGGCATGGACACAGTTCAGGGCCAAGATCAGCCCACTTGGCGATGCCGT
The DNA here is from genome assembly GCA_903958285.1 of uncultured Sphingomonadales bacterium. Lineage (GTDB taxonomy): Bacteria > Pseudomonadota > Alphaproteobacteria > Sphingomonadales > Sphingomonadaceae > Aquisediminimonas. The sequence goes on along the minus strand of CAJBSR010000182.1, from coordinate 2,495 downwards.
GCCGGACCTTGCCCGGCTGGTTACCGGAACTACCGACCTGCTGCTGAACGGCTGGACCAAGGATCGGAACCGGCCGAAACCTGTGCGACTGATCGATCTTACGCCCTTGCTCGCCACCAATGTCAGAGCCTTCGACCGGGAGGGTCAGGCTCGAGCGAAGCGCGAGGAGATACTGATCACGGCATCGCGCCTGTTCAACCAGCGCGGCGTTTCCTCAACCACGCTCGACGATATCGCGGCAGAGTTGGGTGCAACCAAGCGCACCCTCTACCATCATGTCGGCGACAAACAGACCCTTCTGTCTGCCTGTCACGAACGATCCCGGAACATCATCAAGCACATCTATCGCGAGTACGATCACCGGGCCGAAGGAGGTGAGGATCAGGCCGAAGCGCACCTCGATTATTTGCGCAGCACGGCCCTGGCGCAGCTGCGACCCGATATCGCACCACTCCGCGCTTCTGTTGGGATCCCTGAACTGGACGATGAAGGCCACAAGGCACACGAAGAGTATGTTCAGTGGCTGCTGAAGATTGGCTCAATCCAGCGAAAACGGCTGAAGGAATGCGATGCCTTGCGGCATCATGATGGCAAGACGCGCCACCTGATCCACATCGGCGGTGTAAACTGGCTCGCCAAAGGCCTTGTGCCGATCAGCGAGGATCGCATGACCGAGGTGGCCTGCCAGGTCGTGGATGTGCTGCGTTTGGGATTGAAGCCGATCACTTGAGCGCGAGAGCTGCGGATTGGAAAGCCTAAATGGCAGCTATTCATCGTTCCACGCTAAAAAGCAGTCAGTCTGCTCCCGGCCCAGCTACCGTGGTCGGTAAGCTACTGAATGAACGGCAGCTATCGATGAACCAATTCGAGGCCGGGAATCTCGCCTCTGTTGGCGACTCCGGCCGAAACGAATGTCGCGTTCGGAGAGAACCGATTGCGAAGTGCAATGTCGTGATTGTCTCGAATATTGCTATCGCGTCGCGATGAACGAATGTCCGTTTACGGCAATTATGCTCTGAAAAGGAGACTGTCGGCTCTGTCCAGCTGAGCGGTCGCCGATCAAATTCGGAGAACGTCCGCTCCCCACCCAGTTGTCGTCGTTCCGAAAGTGGTGACGGTCGCCTAAAAGCTGCCGCAGCGGCGTTCACCGTATTCGTTTCGGTACAATGGCCGAAATTGGGCCGGTAGTGGATTGGCAGCTATCGGACGCAGCGTGGCGTGGTTACCCAATCTGGCGGCGATGTGCGCTCCAATGTCGTAAATGCTTCACACTGTTAATCCACTGTAAACGTTGAAGTAGTGAGGGTGTGCGCTTGGGCCTACTTGTAAGTTAGATGGGATAAATCGTGCGAAAAATTATACCGACCACATTGGGACTTATTTTCCCACTTAGCGTTGTTTTGTCCGGATGTGGTGGTGACACGACCAGCAACGGAGCTGCCCCAGCCGTAACGGTTGTCGCCCCGACACCGTCTCCTCCGCCAACGCCACCCACAACTATATCCGGGATAGTCGATTTTACGACTATTGATGTCAGCAGACTGGATAACTACGCCAATCCGGTGTTGCCCGCTTATTATGATGCCACGGCAGCCGCGCTCGACAATACACCCAACAACAATGTGGTCAGCGACCGGATAGCAACGCTTGGGAGAGTATTGTTTTACGACAAAAGATTAAGCGTAAACGACACCACGTCCTGTTCGAGTTGTCATCAACAGGCCAGCGGATTTGATGACCCGCAAAGATTTAGCACAGGCTTTTCGGGTACTGCCTTTACCAGCGCCCATGCCATGCGACTGGGCAACATAAAATATTATCGCCCTGGCACCATGTTCTGGGACAAACGGGCGGCTTCGCTGGAAGCGCAGGTTAGCCAACCCATTGTTCACCCTGTTGAGATGGGTTTTGACGCAACAAATGGCGGGATAAATGCCTTACTGACCAAATTGGCCGCATCCACTTATTATCCGGATCTGTTCACACTCGCTTTCGGCAATGACGCAATCACCGAAGCACGGATACAGCAGGCACTGGCTCAGTTTACACGATCCATGATTTCGTCCGCCAGCCGTTGGGATACCGCCTATGCGCAAGTGTTTAGTGCGACCGGGCCTAACCGAAATCTCAATGTTTCCTTGCCCGGCTTTACGGCATCTGAAGACTTGGGACGTCAATTGTTTATGACAGGTCCGGGTCAAGGTGGTGCGGGTTGTGCAGCCTGTCATCAACCGCCCACATTTGCGTTGGCGGCCAATTCACTCAGCAACGGCTTGGACGCAAACGAGGTCATAATCTTCAAATCGCCGTCACTGAAAAATGTCGGGTTATCGAAAGCCTTCATGCACGATGGAAGATTTTCATCGCTTGAACAGGTGATAGAACATTATAACAGCGGCATCCAAAATGGTCCGGCGCTCGACAATCGGCTAAAATCGCCGGGAGGGGCACCGCAGCGCTTGAACCTTACAGTGGCTGAAAAGGCCGCCCTGGTA
>CAJBSR010000181.1 GCA_903958285.1 uncultured Sphingomonadales bacterium | reverse complement strand
CATCGCGAGGATGATCCGTCTCATGCCCTGCCAAAGCCGAGCCGGGGAAGACATCTGCCCAAGACACTGAGCCACGCTGACATTCAGGCGCTATTCGTCGAAGTGGAACGCCGCAAATCCATGGAACATCCAAAGGTCGCTGACATTCGGCTCCATGCGCTTCTGGAAATTCTCTATGGTTCTGGCTTGCGAGCGACGGAAGCGGTGTCACTCAGCGTGCGCGCCATTGTTACAGACAGGCCTTTTGCGATCCTTAAAGGGAAGGGGGATAAGGAGCGGTTGGTCCCAGTGTCAGACCGCGCAAGGAAGGCGGTGGCGGATTGGCTCGTCGTTCGCCCGCCCGGTTCGCAGTGGTTGTTCCCATCGGGTAAAACGCATTTGAGCCGCGTTCGGCTGTTCCAGATGATAAAGGAACTCGCGGCACAAGCGGGTCTTTCTCCGGAGAGAATTAGCCCGCACGTGTTGCGTCACGCCTTTGCGACGCATTTGTTGGAGGGCGGGGCAGACCTGCGCGCGCTGCAAATGCTGCTCGGCCATGCTGACATCTCGACGACCGAGATCTACACCCATGTGGATAGCAAGCGGCTGGTTGAACTGGTCAATGCCCGCCATCCTCTCGTTGACGTCCGGCGTCGTGGCTCGTAACCGCTGCACTCATGGTAGCCTTGTTAGAATTTGAAAAACCGGTCGCTGAACTTCTCGCACGCATCGCCGAATTGCGGGAAAGCTCTGACGCCACGGACATTGAACCTGAAATCGCGAAACTAGAGGCAAAGGCCGACCGCCTTCTGCATGACACCTATGCGAAGCTGTCGCCTTGGCAGAAGACGCAGGTGGCGCGGCATCCCGATCGGCCCCATTTCAAAAACTACGTCGCCCAGTTGATCGACGATTATATGCCATTGGCTGGGGATCGCGCGTTTGGCGACGATCAGGCGATTCTTGGAGGCCTTGGTCGTCTCGGTGGTCGCCGTGTCATGGTGATTGGCCATGAAAAGGGTGACGATACCGCAACACGCATCCGTCACAATTTCGGGATGGGCAAGCCTGAGGGGTATCGCAAAGCCATTCGTCTGATGGAATTGGCAGATCGTTTCAACGTCCCTGTTGTTACACTGGTCGATACATCCGGGGCTTTCCCGGGCGTTCAGGCGGAGGAGCGCGGACAGGCAGAGGCGATCGCCCGTTCGACAGAAAAATGCCTGGAATTGGGCGTTCCGAATATCGCTGCCGTGGTTGGAGAAGGTGGCTCTGGTGGCGCCGTTGCCTTGGCCGCTGCCAACCGCGTTTTGATGTTTGAACATGCCGTCTATTCCGTCATTTCGCCGGAAGGCTGCGCCTCCATTCTCTGGCGGACAGCCGAGAAGGCAGCGGACGCCGCTGAAGCCATGCGAATCACAGCGCAAGATCTGAAACGTCTTGGCGTCATTGATGAAATCGTTGCCGAACCTGTGGGGGGAGCGCATCGCTCACCGTCAACCGCCATCGATGCTTTGGGCGTGGCTATCGGCAAGTCATTGGATTCATTGTCTCGGCTGAGCCGCGATCAGGTAAAACAAGAACGCCGACAGAAATTTCTTGCGATGGGCGCCCTGTAATTCCACGTTCGTCGTCATCCTGTTGCGGGATGATAGGAGTGCGTAAATGAAGAGATGGGTGTTGGCTGGGTCGGCCATTGCTGTTCTGATGGCGCAGGGTCTGTCGGCACAAAGCGTCGCGAAGCCTGCCGCAGTTACCGTTCCTCAGTCCATGTCAGCTAAAGACAAGGCGACCGGTGCCAAGGCACATCCTGAATTGCTTGCCGAATTCGGTGGGCTCTATGAGGGGCCGCAGGCGGCCTATGTTACAACGGTCGGCCGAAAGGTTGCGGCT
>CAJBSR010000180.1 GCA_903958285.1 uncultured Sphingomonadales bacterium | reverse complement strand
GAGCCCGATGCGGCGGCAAGGCTGGACTTTTAAGCCGAGAAAATGGGTGTCAAAAGGTGGCTTTGAAGCGCCAAGCGCAGATGCGGCTGGTGATAATTCGATGATCGCCATCCGATGGCGTCAACCATCATAACGTCATGCGAACCTATTGGCGGCGCGTTCTTATCCGGCTGGACGGGCTTTGGGTGGCGGGGCGAGGCTCAGGAGGTCACCAAAGGCTCCCGCCGGACTTACCGACGGCAGCTTTTTCATCGCATCCGCGATTGTGGCGGGGTCAATATCATCCACCGGAGCGGTCAGCAGATCAAAGGCGAGGCCGTCAGGCTGGCCAGCGAAGGAGGAGCGGTAACGGCGGCGCAGGTCCGCGATCTGGGCGGTTTTGGTCTGCATGGTCAGCGCCACAGCTTGCCGAAAAATCAAGGTTCGCACGACCGGGGACATGCCTCCCGGGCGTCTCAGGAGCAGAGCCTGTGCGGCTTCTAGGTCGGCCCATTGCTGATCATGCCAAAGGATTTCTGCGGTGATGGCGAGGCCATCGGGTACTTCGTCCAGAGCGGCGAGTGCTTCAGCCTTGCGGCCAAGCAAGGTCAGGGCGACGGCCGCAACCTTCTTTCGCGTGTTCATGATATCTGCCGGGTAGCGCGGTCCTTCGCTATCAGAAATGAGTTTAAGGGCCCGGTCATACTGGCCTGCACGGATGTTCAACATGGCCGCTTTGATCGAGATGGGGCCTTTTGCGATATCCTGCGCCCGGTTTTCGAGCTGATATTGGAGCAACTGGGCGGCGCGTTCATAAAGCCCGGCGGCCTCAAGCCGCTGTGCGATCTGCAAGGTTATAGCATCGCCCTCCGCGCCGTCAGGACCAAGGTCGCGATACTCCCAGTAAAGGCCAATGGATTGGTCCATGCTCAGCCCATTGGAGGGATCCAGCACCGAAAGGAGGATGTTCCGATATTCGGGAAGTATCTCGCGGCTGCGCGCTGCTTCGGGGAAGTTGCGCAGCAGGGTTGCCCCCAGTGCAAGTGAATTGCGTCGATCCTTACTGGAACTCGCAAGGCGGAACCCAAAGGCCAACGCTTCCAATTCCACCTGATGGTCACGCCAGCCGTATCTCAGGTTATCAAGGGCCTTAATAATCTCCGCTGGCTTTTGAGACTTGTTGAGCGCAGCCCTTTGCAGCTTAATGAGAGTTGCCTCGGCGCGGGCCTGCTCGTCGCCGGAGGCTTCCACAGCTTTTAGCGCCGCTTCGGCGTCGCTTGTTCTCGCGCTTGCATAGAGCAGTTTGGCTTCCAGAACTTTCGCCTCGGGATCGACAGTCTTGATCCGGGTGATCCAAGCGAGGCCAAGCGGGTAGCGGCCAAGATTGTAGGCGTGGCGGGCCATCGCAATGAAGAACGGCGGCTGCGATTTAGGGGAAAGCCTGTCGATGGTCAGCGCTGCGCAATTGTATTCGGAGGTCCTGTCCGGACTTTCCGGGATGGAGGCAGACGCGCGAATGCGCCACAGGCAGGCTTGCGAGGACCGCACGAGGGCAGGATCGCCTAACGCTGCAAGGCCGTCGGCGTCGCGGTGCATCAGAACAAGGGCTTGAGCACGTGCCAAGGTGTAGTTGGGGTTCGCCGCTGCGTCTGGCCGCTTGCGGATGAGCAGATCAAGCATGCCGATGGCTTCCTGGCCTTGCTCTGCATGCAGGAAGGCGATTGCGGCCTGCCAATAGGCCTGGGGGCGATCGAGTTCCGGCGCTGCGACAACATTTTTCCAAGCTTGCGCGGGCTGCAGGATGGTCCAGGTGAATATATCTGGTTTCGTGAGGGCTTGTGGAACGACCGTTGTGACGGTCAAATCTTCCGAACGGGTAATGCTGGCAGAACCAAGCGTAACGGCGCCGAGGAGCAGAACAGCGAGACGGCCTGCGCGTCCCATGCGCGCCAAAGTTTGCGCAAAGCGATCGCGCCCACGCACAAGGGGGGAGACTTTGGCGGGGGTCTGGCGAAGGAGCGGCAGCATCCTTCCTATTATAGGAGAGTGAGATGCCACTTATGGTGTTTGAGGAGCAAAACGGTGCGCCGATTTGGTTTAACTTACCCCCAGCTAACCGGCCTGATCATGGGCGCGCTTCTATGCGCGGCCAGCCCGGCCAAAGCGGCAGGGGGGGCGGGCGAGGGGGCATACCTCACGATCAATCCGATTTCTGTGCCCATTATTGAGAGCGGGCGGATCACTGGCCAGTTTCGGGTCATGGTGAAGCTTGTGCCGCAAACGCCGGAGGATGGGCCTGTGCTGTCCGCCCATGAGCCTGCGATCCAGTCGCTTCTGCTCATCGCGTCCAATGAATATGCGCGCCTCAACGTGTCGACCTTCCGCCCGGTCAATGTCAAAACGCTGCGGAAATTCCTGCTCGATGCGGTGCGAAAGCCGGGACATAAGGTGAAGGACGTGCTTGTGATCGACGCCCTGGCGTTCTGATCTTTTGCCGGGAGGCGCCTTTGCGCTGCCTGCGCCCGCTGTTTTTGTTAAAAGCCACGCATAAAAAAGGCCGGGGGAGGAACATGTCCGCCCCCGGCCATTATATGTCTCAGTTCAACTTAACGGAACAGCGACGAGATCGACTGCGGCGACTGGTTCGCAATCGACAAGGCCTGAACACCCAGCTGCTGCTTGAGCTGCAGGGCCTGCAAGTTTGCCGATTCCTTGGCCAGATCAGCATCGACGAGAGTGCCGATGCCGCTGGTGAGTGCGTCGCCGAGCTTCGCGGTGAAGCTCAACTGCGAATCCACCTGACGTGCGGCCGAACCAAGCGTGTTGAGATTGGTCGCCATCGTGGCCTTAGCCAGTTCAAGCGAAGCCATCACATCCTTAGCATCAATTTCGTTGGAGATTGATGCATTCTTTGGAGCTGTAGCGCCAACAGCGTTCGCACCACCAAGACCGGTTCCAGGCGTCGCCTGACTTCCGAGCAGATCGTAAGTGGTAGCTGCGTTACCCGCAGCCGCCGTTGGAACGGTCTGGATCATCATGCCAGGAGCGGTCGCGGTTCCCTGAATCTTCAGGTTAGCGACGACCAACGTCGACGTTCCCTTGATTGACTGCAGTGCACTCAGCGAACCGGGCGTAGCCGGTGTGCCGTCAAGCAGATTGGTCCCGTTAAAGTCCGAAGACTTAACAACAGTAGAAATCTGGTTCTGAAGTGCCTTGAAATCGAGCTGAAGAGCGTCACGGCTCTTTTGGTCGAGGCCTGCGTCGCTGGCTTCAAGTGCTTTTGCCTGCATCTGGTTCATCAGATCCGAAATCTGCGTGGCACCCGACAGGGTGACATCAAGCACACTCTTCGCCCGATTGAGCGACGAGGTGACCGACTTCATTCCGCTGAGGTCAGAACGCAGGTTCTGGGCGATGACAAATGCAGAGCTGTCATCCTTGGCTGAGCTGACACGGAGACCGGTATTGATCCGCTGTTGAACGGATGAAAGTTCGCTCTGGGTGGCGTTCAGGTTCTGGAGGGCAGCAAGAGCGCTTGTGTTTGTGTTAACAGAAAAAGCCATATTGAATTCCT
>CAJBSR010000179.1 GCA_903958285.1 uncultured Sphingomonadales bacterium | reverse complement strand
GTTCGACATTTCGGTCCTCGAAATCGGCGACGGTGTGTTTGAAGTGAAGTCGACCAATGGCGACACATTCCTGGGCGGTGAAGACTTCGACTCCAAGGTCGTCGAATTTCTGGCCGACGACTTCAAGAAGGCCGAAGGCATTGACCTGCGCAACGATAAGCTTGCGCTGCAGCGTCTGAAGGAAGCCGCTGAAAAGGCGAAGATTGAGCTGTCCTCGGCGCAGACGACCGAAGTGAACCTGCCGTTCATCACGGCGGACCAGTCCGGCCCGAAGCACCTCGTCAAGTCGATCACGCGCGCCGATCTGGAGCGTCTGGTGGAAGACCTCATCAAGCGGACGCTGGAGCCCTGCAAGAAGGCGATGGCCGACGCAGGCGTGAAGTCGAGCGAAATTGATGAAGTGGTGCTCGTCGGCGGGATGACCCGTATGCCGCGCGTCCGCGAAGTCGTGAAGGACTTCTTCGGCAAGGAACCGCACACCGGCGTCAATCCGGACGAAGTTGTGGCCATGGGCGCTGCCATTCAGGCCGGCGTTCTGCAGGGCGACGTCAAGGACGTGCTGCTGCTCGACGTGACGCCGCTGTCGCTCGGCATTGAAACGCTCGGCGGCGTGTTCACGCGCATGATTGACCGCAACACGACGATCCCGACCAAGAAGTCGCAGGTTTACTCGACTGCTGAAGACAATCAGCAGGCCGTGACGATCCGCGTCTTCCAGGGTGAGCGTGAAATGGCCGCTGATAACAAGGCGCTGGGCCAGTTCGACCTCGTCGGCATTCCGCCCGCACCGCGCGGCGTGCCGCAGATTGAAGTCACGTTTGACATCGATGCCAACGGCATTGTTTCGGTCCATGCCAAGGATAAGGGCACCGGCAAGGAACAGCAGATCAAGATCCAGGCATCGGGTGGTCTGACCGATTCCGACATCGATCAGATGGTCCGCGATGCCGAGCAGTTTGCTGAAGAAGACAAGAAGCGTCGTGAAGCGGCTGAAGCGAAGAATAACGCGGAAAGCCTCATCCACACGACCGAGCGTCAGCTTGCCGACAATGGCGACAAGGTGGACGACGCGCTGAAGTCTGAAATAGAAGCTGCCATTGCCGAAACCAAGGCTGCCGTCGAAGGCGGTGATCCCGCCGCGATGACGGAAAAGGCGCAGGCGCTGGCGCAGGTTGCCATGAAGCTTGGTCAGGCAATTTACGAGAAGGAGCAGGCCAACTCTGCGTCCCCGGGTGCCGATGCGCCGAAGGATGACGATGTGGTCGATGCTGAATTCTCGGAAGTGGACGAAAACAAGGGCTAAGGCCCACCAAACACCGCTCGTGCTGAGCTTGTCGAAGCACTGCCCTTTCTAAAGGGCGGTCGCGCAAAGGGGAAAACAACCCTTCGACAGGCTCAGGGCGAGCGGGGACTTTGGCCGGGGGTGGCATGTCCGACGACTATTATGAACTCTTAGAAGTCGAGCGCACAGCCGATGACGGGACGATTAAGTCCTCTTATCGTAAGCTCGCCATGCGTTTTCACCCGGACAAAAATCCGGGTTGTGCTGAATCTGAAGCCAAGTTCAAAGCCATCAGCGAAGCCTATGACGTGCTGAAGGACCCGCAAAAGCGCGCGGCCTATGATCAGTACGGCAAGGCGGCCTTCCAAAATGGCGGCGGCGGTGGCCCGCAGGATTTCGGTGGCTTTACCGATATTTTTGAAAATATTTTCGGCGAGTTCATGGGCGGCGGTCGCGGTCGTCAGCGTGGGCCGCAGCGTGGCGCAGATCTACGCTATGATCTCGAGATCACTCTGGAAGAAGCCTATAACGGCAAGAAGACTGAGGTTTCGGTCGAAGTCTCTGCCCAGTGTGAACCCTGTGGCGGGTCAGGGGCAAAGCCCGGCACCTCGGCTTCGACATGCGGCACGTGCGGTGGCCAGGGACAGGTGCGGGCGCAGCAGGGCTTCTTCGTCGTGGAGCGGACATGCCCGAAATGCCAAGGGGCGGGTCGGGTCATTGCCGATCCCTGCAACAGCTGCCGTGGCGAAGGCCGCGTGGAAAAGCCCAAAACGCTCTCCGTCAACATTCCAGCTGGTGTGGATGACGGCACACGCATCCGCCTGTCCGGTGAAGGCGAGGCAGGTGCACGTGGCGCGCCTGCGGGCGATCTTTACATCTTCCTGCATTTGAAGCGCCATTCCGTGTTCCAGCGGGACGGATCGACCCTGTTCTGCAAGGTGCCGATCAGCTTTACGACGGCGGCACTTGGCGGCAGCATCACGGTGCCGGGGTTGGACCGCGTCGAGCATGAAATCCGCATTCCGACGGGCATCCAATCCGGCAAGCAACTGCGTCAGCGCGGGGCAGGGATGCCGGTGCTGAATGGTCGCGGCATGGGCGACCTTGTGGTTCAGATCGAAGTCGAGACACCAACCAAGTTGACTGCCAAGCAGAAGGAACTTCTGGAAGCGTTCCGCGAAACGGAAACAGGCGATGAGTGCCCACAAAGCACGGGTTTCTTCGCAAAGCTGAAGGATATGTGGGACGATCTGACGGAGTAAGGATCGCGCCCTCGAGCTTGTCATTCCCGCGAAAGCGGGAATCCAAGGATCAGCACCAACGTGCTGCCGGATTCGTTAGTCTAAGCGCACATGGATTCCCGCCTGCGCGGGAATGAC
>CAJBSR010000178.1 GCA_903958285.1 uncultured Sphingomonadales bacterium | reverse complement strand
CGCCCGCGCTGTCCGAAGCGCTGAGCGCTCATGGCTATACATCCCTGACGCCCGTCCAAACCGCCGTTATCGAAGACGAAGCCCGCGGCCGCGACATGGTCGTGTCCGCCCAGACGGGCTCCGGCAAAACGGTCGCCTTTGGGCTTGCCTTGGCCGATGACCTGCTGACCGAAGAACGCGGTCTGCCGGTCGCCGAGAAGCCGTTGGCGCTGATCATCGCACCGACGCGTGAATTGGCCTTGCAGGTCAGCCGTGAACTGATGTGGCTTTATGCCAAAGCGGGTGCGCGGATCGCGACCTGTGTTGGCGGCATGGACGCGTCCAAGGAACGCCGGTCGCTGCACCATGGCGCCCACATCGTCGTCGGCACACCGGGCCGCCTGCGTGATCATCTGGAACGCGGCGCACTTGACCTGTCCTGCCTGAAGGGCGTTGTCCTCGATGAAGCGGACGAAATGCTCGACATGGGCTTCCGCGATGATCTTGAAGAAATTCTTGATGCCAGCCCGGCCGAACGCCGCACGTTGCTGTTTTCCGCAACGATGCCAAAGCCGATTGTGTCGCTGGCGAAGCGCTATCAGCGCGATGCCCTGCGCATCTCGACTGTCGGCGAAGACCGTGGCCATGGCGACATCAGCTATCAGGTGGCGACTGTCGCTCCGGCTGAAATTGAACAGGCTGTTGTAAATCTGCTGCGCTTCCATGAAGCCGAAACCGCGATGCTGTTCTGCGCCACGCGTGACAATGTCCGCCGGCTGCACGCAACGCTGCAGGAACGTGGGTTTGCCGTTGTGGCCTTGTCGGGCGAACACAGCCAGAGCGAGCGGAACAATGCGCTGCAGGCGCTGCGGGATCGTCGGGCGCGGGTTTGCGTGGCCACAGACGTGGCCGCGCGCGGCATCGATCTGCCAACGCTGAGCCTCGTGGTCCATGTCGAAATCCCTCGGGATGCAGAAGCGCTCCAGCACCGGTCCGGCCGCACGGGCCGTGCGGGCAAGAAGGGCGTGGCCGTCCTGATCGTGCCCTATCCGCGTCGTCGTCGTGTCGAATCGATGCTGCGCGGCGCCCGCATCAATGCCGAATGGATCGAAACGCCGACGCCTGATGACATCCGTCTGAAGGATCGGGAACGCCTGCTCGAAGCACTGCTCGCGCCGGTTGAGGCGGACGAAGAAGACCGGACGTTGGCCGCCCAGCTTCTGGGTCAGCGCAGCGCCGAAGATATCGCCGCCGCCTACGTCCAGATGCACCGTTCTGCCATGCCGCGCGCTGAAGAGCTGCTCGTGGGCGGGGCCAGCTCCCGCGCCGATGGCAAGCCGGACCATCACCGTGACGGATTTGAAGACGTCGTCTGGTTCCGCATGGATATCGGCCGCCGTCAGAACGCCGACCCGCGCTGGATTTTGCCGGTGCTCTGCCGCCGCGGCCACATCACCAAGAATGAGATCGGTGCGATCCGTATTGCCGCCACCGAAACGCACTTTCAGGTGCCGCGCCGCATTGCCGACAAGTTCATGAGCGCACTGGCCCGCACCGCCAATGACGGTGAAGAGGAAAGCGGCATACGCATTGAACCCGCCGAAGGCACACCGCGCGAAGCCGCCCGCGAACATAAAAAGCGTGGCGATGGCCCGCGTGGTCCGCGTCCCGAAGGTGATCGTGGCCCGCGTCCAGACCGTGGCCCGCGCCCGGAAGGCAATTTCGCCCCCCGTCCTGATCGTGGCCCTCGTCCTGAGGGTGATCGTGGCCCACGCCCCGACCGTGGTCCGCGCGCTGCGCCTGCGCAAGCCCGCCCGTTCCGCAAGGGGCCGCCAAAGGGTCGGCGCCCCTAAGCCTCGGAAATCCAGCATTCCCGGTTTCACTGCGGGCAATCCGGCCAATGTGGGTCGGAATCGCGCAGGCCGGGGGTGCATCGCTGCCAAAGCTGTGCAATTCGGGTGGAAAGCTGAACCCGGAGAGGACACCCATGGCCAAGGACAATAAGATCACCTTTTATGATCTCGCGCTTTCAACCGGCGCGACGATCAGCCCCTTCGTCTGGGCGACGAAATATGCGTTGAAGCACAAAGGGTTTGATCTGGATATCGTCCCCGGCGGGTTTTCCGGCATTCTGGAACGCACCGGTGGCAAGACCGAGCGCCTTCCGGCCATTGTTGATGACGGGAAGTGGGTGCTCGATAGCTGGGGCATTATTGAATATCTGGATGAGACCTATCCAGACCGTCCCGCGCTCATCCCCCATGAAAGTGTGGCGGCTACGGTCAAGGCGCTCGACAACTGGTTCTGGAATGCCGCGGTGGGCCCGTGGATGTTCTGTTTCTGTCAGGATTATCGCGACCTCTCTTTGCCGCAGGATCACGAATATGTGACACACAGCCGCGAAAAGATGCTCGGCCGTAAACTGGAAGAGGTGCAGGCCGGTCGCGAAGACCGTTTGCCTGGCATTTCGAAAGCGCTGGAACCGCTGCGTGCGGCCTTGGCCCAGCATCAATGGCTTGGCGGATCCTCACCCAATTATGCGGATTACCGCATCTTGGGCGGCATCCTGTTCACAGCGTCCGTCTGTAAAACACCGGTCCTGGCGGAGGATGATCCCTTGCGTGACTGGATTGAACGCTGCCTTGATCTGTTTGACGGGCTGGGTCGTCATCCCGGCCTGTTCCCGCTCTTCGGCCTGAAGCAGCGCGACGGCGATCCCGATCTATTCAATCGGGCGGCCGGACAGGGCGGCATCTACAAGCGCAACACAGGGCCTGATTCGACCCGTGCTGAGACGCAACGCATCACTGAGGGCATGAAGAAGGCTTAGTTCGCGCCCCAGATATGGGCTGCTTCGATATAACCGAGGCGGCCCGTCACATCGAATTTGCACCAGCCATTGGCGCAATCGCTGATCTTGCCGACAACGCCGGGTTCAGCGCGCCAGACGATGCGGGCGTCTGCATTCGGTTTTTCTCGCATGGGGCGCACGTCATCTCGCACAATGGCGGTGCGCTTGTCAGACAACAGATTGGCTTGCATCCAGCCCTGCGTGCCGTCCGGGTCCTCAACCTTGCGCCAATTGGGGTAGGTGGCGAGGACTTTCACGGGGAGGCCTGCGCGCTGATACATCCAGCTGGCGGGGAATTGCTGCCCGGGGCCCGTGCGCATCCGCGCCTTTCCGGCGTTGATCGAACTCCAGTAAGGCACCTTTTTCTGGGCAGAGATGGACGCAGGGGCAATCACCAGGGCGGCCATAATCAAGACGCTACAAAGACGCATAATCCCAAACTTCTCCCAATACGGCTTCATTCTTTGCCGCAACTTCCTGCGCGCTTCAACTCCACTTGCAGTCGCATGTTTCGCAGCCTAGCGATAGGCGCATGACAGCCCCAGATCGCCCCGCCCGCCCGAAAGTTGTCGTCACCCGTGAACTGACCGACGGCGTCATGCACCGCATGGGGGAGTTGTTCGACGCGACGCTGAACCGGGAAGACCGTGCCTTGAGTCGCTCCGAGCTTGAGGCTGCGGTCGCTGATATAGATGTGCTCGTGCCCACCATTACCGATCGGATTGATGCCGATCTGTTGGCGAAGGCTTTACCTCGGCTGAAACTCATCGCCAATTTTGGCGTTGGAGTGGACCATATTGACCTCCACGCCGCGCGCGAACGCAAGATCCTTGTCACCAATACGCCCGGCGTTTTGACGGAAGACACCGCCGACATGACGATGGCGCTGATCTTATCTGTCCCGCGCCGGCTGGGTGAGGGCGAAAAACTGATCCGGGCTGGGCAGTGGGATGGCTGGAAGCCAAGCGGGATGCTTGGCCACCGCGTCAACGGCAAGATTTTGGGCATCATTGGCATGGGGCGCATCGGTCGGGCGATTGCGCGGCGCGCCAACGGCTTTGGCATCCGCGTCATCTATCACAACCGCCACCGCCTGCCTGAAGGCGTTGAGGCTGAGCTTGGCGCGCGCTTCGCTGATCTCGACACGCTGTTCAGCCAGTCGGATATCGTTTCGGTCAACTGCCCGCATACGCCCGAGACGCATCATTTGGTGAACGCGCACAGGCTCTCCCAAATGCGGCCGGACGCTTATTTCGTAAACACGGCGCGCGGCGACATTGTGGATGAGAATGCCCTGATAGAGGCGCTGGAACAGGGTCGTATCGCGGGCGCAGGGCTGGATGTGTATGTTGGCGAACCGAGCGTTGATCCGCGCCTTCTCAAGCTTTCGAACACCGTGCTCCTGCCGCACATGGGCTCTGCCACCTATGAAGGCCGCGCTGCCATGGGGGAAAGGGTTATCGCCAACATCCGCGCCTGGACGGACGGGCATCGTCCGCCGGATCAGGTGCTTGAGGGGTGGGATTAAGCACACATTCCCAGAACCGTTCGGGCTGAGCTTGTCGAAGCCCTGTACTTTTTCTTTCTAGCTCAGAACTAAGAAAGGACGGCCCTTCGACAGGCTCAGGGTAAGCGGGTACGTAGCGATCTCAGGCGCTGACCAGCGCGTCGAACAGTTTCTTGCCATCGAGACCACCATGGGCGGCTTCGCTCATGCGTTCTGGATGCGGCATCATGCCGAGCACATTGCCGCCTTCGTTGAGGACGCCGGCGATGTTGCGCGCAGAGCCATTAACAGCTTCGGCATAACGGAAGGCCACGCGGCCTTCGCCTTCGAGCCGGTCAAGCGTGGCTGCATCGGCAAAGTAATTGCCATCATGATGCGCGACGGGGATGAGGATTTCTTCATCTGCCTGATACTGGCTGGTGAAGGCGGACTGGCTGTTGGCCACGGTCAGCTTCACATCGCGGCAGATGAACTGGATGCCTGCATTGCGCATCAGGGCGCCCGGCAGAAGGCCGGTTTCCGTCAATACCTGAAAGCCGTTGCAGATGCCGAGCACATAGGCGCCCTTGGCTGCGGCGTCCGACACTGCGCGCATGACCGGCGATTGGGCGGCCATCGCGCCGGAGCGGAGATAGTCGCCATAGGAAAATCCGCCGGGAACGCCGATCAGGTCAATGCCGTCGGGCAGTTCGGTTTCGCGGTGCCACACCATGTGCGGCTTCTTGCCCGTCGCCTGTTCAAATGCGACCGCAAGGTCACGGTCGCAGTTCGATCCGGGAAAGACGATGACGGCGGTGTTCATGGTCAGGCGCGCTCGATCCGGTAGTTTTCGATGACGGTGTTGGCGAGGAGCTTCTTGCACATCTCCTCAATATCCGCGTCGCTGGTGCCATCGGCGAGATCGAGTTCGATCATCTTACCGGCACGCACGTCGTTGACGCCGCCAAAGCCAAGGCCTTCAAGCGCATGGTGGATCGCCTTACCCTGCGGGTCCAGAACACCGTTCTTGAGTGTGATCGTGACGCGGGCTTTCATCGCAGGCGAGTCCTTTGCGGAAATTGGGATGGCCGCGCCTATGCCCGCCGGGGAGGATTCGGGCAAGTTCATGTTTTCTTATCCTTCGCCTGCGAACATCATAGACCGCGTTCTCCTCATGACTCTGCAAAGGCGATTGTGATGGGTGGTTTGGCTCTGGTGATGTTTCTCGCCCTGTTCGGTTACGGCGATAGATTGTTGGGATGGAGCGATGTGTCTGGCAACGTCCAGCTCGGGCTCTTCCTCGCCTTTATTCTCGGCATCATCTGCGGTTACCGGACCGCGAAATAACTTAGTCGGCTTTAGCGCTGCAAGTTGAACAAGCTGGGTCCTTGGGTAGGCGGATGGCCCGCATTGTCAGGTCCAGTCCGTCGATCACATGCAGCTTTCCGGCTTGATCCGATCCAAAGCCGGTCACGACGCGCAGCGCCTCCATGGCCGCCAAAGACCCCATCATCCCGACCATCGCGCCGAGCACACCAAGGTCTGCGCAATTGTCACAATCTTCGGCGTCATGCGCATCACCCACGAAACAGCGATAACAGGGCTTGTCGGCCTCCCATCCCCGGAAAGTGCCGAGCTGCCCATGAAATTGCCCAATGGCTGCGGACACGAGCGGGACGTGCGCGGCATTGGCGGCATCTGCAACGGCCAGCCGCGTTTTGAAATTGTCTGACCCGTCGAGAACGACATCCATGTTGCGCAGCAAATCTGCAGCATTCTCAGATGTGATACGTTCTTTGACTGCCGTGACGGATACATTGGGGTTGATCGCGCGGATCCGCATTGCGGCCAATTCGGCCTTGGAGCCGCCCACATCCTCAGACGTGAAGAGCACCTGCCGTTGAAGATTGGAGAGCGAGACGACGTCATCATCCACGATCGTCAATGCGCCGACCCCGGCTGCGGCCAGATATTGGATCGCAGGGGAACCAATGCCGCCCGCACCGATGACGAGCATCTTCGCCGCGCGGATTTTCATCTGGCCCGGGCCTCCAACGTCGCGCAGGACGATGTGGCGGGCGTAGCGATCCAATTCTTCGTCAGTCAGGCTCATACGCCGGTGGAGCCGAAGCCTCCCGCACCGCGCGTCGTTTCGTCCAAACTGTCGACCAGCGCGAACGCAGCCTTCTGGACGGGCGCGGGCCCCAATTGGGCGATGCGGTCGCCGCGGCGGATGGGGAAGGGGTCGCTGCCGAGATTGGCGAGGATGACCTTCACTTCACCGCGATAATCGCTGTCGATCGTGCCGGGCGTGTTGAGGCAGGTGATGCCGTGCTTGAGCGCAAGGCCGGAGCGCGGGCGGACCTGCACTTCATAACCCTCAGGGATGGCCATCGCAAAGCCGGTGGCGACGGCATGACGCGCGCCGGGGGCGAGGTCGAGGTCTTCGGCAGCCACCACGTCCATGCCGGCAGCACCGGTCGTGGCATAAGCAGGCACGGGCAGGCCTTCGCCATGCGGCAGGCGCTGCAGGGCAATGGAAATCTCAGGCAAGAGCATCAGCAATCCTTTGAGCGAGCGCGCGGGCGATCTCGGTCTTGTCCATCCGGTCCCAGCTTTCGGTTCCGGCATCAGTGATCAGGTGTACGCGGTTCTGCTCGCCGCCCATCTTGTCGACCGACACGTCATTGGCGACGATCCAGTCGCAGCCTTTGCGCAGGCGCTTGGCCGTCGCGTGTTCGACAGCAGTTTCGGTTTCGGCGGCAAAGCCAATGACGAGCTTCGGCCGGTCTGAAGCCGTGCAGAGATTGGCGAGAATGTCAGGATTTTTCTGCCAGTTGAGGGCAGGCGGGCCTACTTCCTTCTTTAGCTTGGATGGAGCCTCGTCCACGCGCCAGTCGGCAACGGCTGCAACCATGATCGCGGCGTCGGCTGGGAGGGCGGCGTTGACTTCCGCTTCCATCTGCCGCGCGGTCTCGACGTCGATGCGGGTGACGCCTGCGGGTGTGGAGAGGCTGACCGGTCCTGCGATCAGCGTGACCTTCGCTCCGGCCTCGGCCAGCGCGTAGGCAATTGCAAAGCCCTGCTTGCCCGAGGAGCGGTTGGCGATCACGCGGACGGGGTCGATGGGTTCGTGCGTCGGACCAGCGGTCACGACGATGTGCTTGCCCTTTAGCAAGTCCGTTTGGGCTGAGCCTGTCGAAGCCACGGTCTTCGCTTTGCCTTCGGTGGCCAGAAAGGACGACCCTTCGACAAGCTCAGGGTGAGCGGGATCGGAGAGCTGGCGCGCAATGGCCGCCGCAATGGCCTCAGGCTCGGGCAGGCGTCCGGGGCCGAACTCGCCGCACGCCATCGGGCCTTCATCCGGGTCCAGCACGGTGATGCCATCAGACCGAAGTGTGGCGATGTTGCGCTGTGTGGCGGGGTGGGTCCACATCCTCACGTTCATGGCGGGGGCACATAGCACCGGTTTGTCGGTGGCGAGCAGCAGAGTCGTCGCCAGATCATCGGCGATCCCTGCGGCCATCCGCGCCATCAGATCGGCTGTGGCAGGAGCAACGACGACGAGGTTCGCCTGACGTGACAGCTGGATATGGCCCATCTCCGCCTCATCCTTCAGGTCAAACAGGTCTGTATAGACCTTATCCTCACTGAGGGCGGCGAGGCTCATGGGTGTTACGAATTTCTGGCCGGAGGCCGTCACCACGCAGCGGACGGACGCGCCCTGCTTGCGCAGCAGGCGGACAAGCTCACACGACTTGTAAGCCGCGATGCCGCCGCCGACGATCAGGAGGATGCGTTTGCCGTTCAAAATCAAAATCCGGTTAGAAGCATGTCGAGCGCGTTCATGATGGTCGAATGCTGTGACGTCAAATTTCCAACGGGAGGGGCGAGGCGTGCCATCGGTATTGCGAAGATCAACTGCGTGCTCATCACATAGTCTTTTCCGTCAATTCCGAAGACCGGGTTTAGTCGCGTTGCTTTGGGAATGCCGGACATGGGTAGCAGCGGCACGACCGCCCGTGTCGACAGGTCTGACAGCAGATCGGCCTGACAATCGAGTAAAAAGCCTTTGTCTTTGGCACCTGGATAGATATCAAATCTAGCCATTAGATCTGGCGAAACTCGTCATAGGGCATGCCGTTTTTGTCGATCCAGTCGTTCCAAGCCAATAACTCTGTGCGGTTGTCTGCAAGCCATTTCTGCTCGCGGGCGCGTGTCACCTCGGCGGATAGACCCCGCTCGCACGCCTCGGAAACATTAATGTCGAGCCGTTTGGCAGCATCAACAAGATCGGCGCTCAGGGACAAATTTGTCGCGCGTTTGCGTGTCGCTACGTGGGTCATCCAAGTCTCCTCTATGCGCACAACATATGCGCATAAGGTTCTGTCATCAACCCCACATGAGGGTGGCGCCAACACCGGCGGCTCCAGCAACCAACGCCGTCAGCGCATAGCGCCACTTGGCAGAATGCGGCCCGCGCTCCCATACCAGCTTCACATCGGGCAGCGGCGGGGCAGGCGGGGCGCCGCCGGGCTTGGGAAGCTGGGCGTCCAAGCGGCGGATAAGGTCCGGGATAAGCGCCAGCGTCTGGGCCTGTTTCTTCAACCCTTCGGCCAGCATCGCTTCCGGCCCCAGTTCATCGCGGATCCAGCCGCCGACATAGGGGGACGCGACGTCCCACATGTTGATGTTCGGGTCGAGCTGGGTCGCGATGCCTTCGACCATGACCATCGTCTTTTGCAGGAGCAGCAGATGCGGCTGTGTTTCCATGTCGAAATCGCGCGTGATCGCAAACAGCCCGTCGAGCATCTGCCCGACCGAAAGCTCGCTCACCGGCTTGCCGCGCATCGGTTCTCCCACGGCGCGGAGCGCGGTCGCGAATTCATCGACATTGTG
>CAJBSR010000177.1 GCA_903958285.1 uncultured Sphingomonadales bacterium | reverse complement strand
GGTTAGCAAAAATCCCTACTATCTCCGGTTCGGCATGCGATGGGCCCACCCCCGTAATTTGACGGTGTTGAGGTAGAAGCCTGACCGCCGCACCTTGGTTTTCAACAGGGGAAGACCATGTTGAAAACCGAGAGCAGCGCCAGCCAGAACACGCCGTTCAGTCCCGATGCAGAATTGCAGCATGATCTGTCAGATGCGCTCGCGCAGGGGGAGTTGCGGCTCGTCTACCAGCCGCTCATTCGCCTCTCTTCCGGCAAGACCATTGGCTATGAGGCTTTGCTGCGCTGGGACCATCCGCAATTCGGGCTCATCATGCCGACGCGCTTCATCGAGGCCGCCGAAGCCTCCGGGCTGATTGTGCCTGTGGGTGCCTGGGTGATGCAGGCGGCCTGTCTGGAGGCCGCCTGTTGGGACAAGCGACTGATCGTTTCGGTCAACGTCTCTGCCGTGCAGATTTCAGCACCCGGATTTGTGGATATGGTGCGCGCCGCACTGACCGAGAGCGGCCTGAGCGCGGCACGGCTGGAAATCGAAGTCACAGAAACGGCGCTTCTGGACGACGAAATTGTGGCGCGGGATGTGCTGCAAACCTTGCGCGCCATGGGTATCCGCATTGCGCTGGATGACTTTGGCATGGGACATGCGTCCTTCGCCTATCTGCTCGCCTTCCCGTTCGACAAGATCAAAATCGACCGCTCGTTTATCGCGGACATCGCCTGGCGCCCGGAAAGCCGCACGATCGTGGAAGCCGTTGCCGGCATGGCACGCAAGCTGGGCATCGAAGTGCTTGCCGAAGGGATTGAAGAGGTCGACCAGCTCGTCATTGCCAAGCTCGCCGGATGCGAGCTCGGGCAAGGGCTTTTGCTTGGCGAACCACGGCCCGCCAAAGACCATTACCGTCTCCAGCCGACGCAGCCTTTAGCCCCCTACCGGAAACTGGCCGTCGCCGCCTGATCAGGCCGCCTTGAAACGGATCGGCAGACGCTTCAGTCCACCCACAAAGACCGATTCCACGCGCGCCGGATCCCCTGTCAGTTCGACAGAGGCCAGACGCGGCAAAAGCTCTTCCATCAGGATGCGCATTTCCATGCGGGCCAGATGCTGGCCAAGGCAGACATGCCCACCAAAGCCAAAGCCGATCTGTGTGTTGGGCGCGCGGTCCGGATTGAAGGTGAACGGGTCAGCAAAGACCGCCTCATCGCGATTGCCCGAGGCGTAGCAGAGCATCATCCAGTCACCGGCCTTGATCTTCTGGCCATTGAGCTCGGTGTCTTCCACAGCGGAGCGCATGAAGTGCTGCACCGGTGTCGTCCAACGGACCGCCTCTTCAATGAGGCCGGCCTTGTCCACATCCGCCGCGCGGAAGCGTTCAAACAATGCCGGGTTGCGCGCCAATTCCATCATCGCGCCTGCGGTGGACGCCGAGGTCGTGTCATGCCCCGCGGTCGCGATGATGATGTAATAGCCATTCAACTCCCGGTCCGGGATCGGCGCGCCATTCACAGTCGAATTGGCAAGCACGGTCGCCACGTCTTCCTGCGGGTTCTGGCGTCGGCTCGCGGTCAGCTCTTTGAAATAGTTTTCAAAGTCGGCGACCACAAAGTTCAACATCTGCAGGCCCGCCACAGGATCCGTGATTTCTGCCCGGTCGCGGTTGAGCTCGGGATCAGTCGAGCCAAACAGCTGTTGGGTGAGCAGCAACATGCGCGGCTCATCCTCACGCGGGACGCCCAAGATGTTCATGACGACGCGGAGTGGATAATGCAGCGCCACATCGCGCGCGAAATCACATTCATCGCCCAGTGACAGCATATGGTCGACTGTCTCGCGGGCGATTTCACGGATGCGGTCTTCGAGGATGCGCAGGTTTTTGGGCATGAACCAGGTCTGCGTCAGCAGCCGGTATTTCATATGGTCGGGCGCATCCATCTGCACCAGCGACTTGATGAGATGCCCATCGGGGATCTGCGTGCGGACGAGCGCGTCAATGGCCTTCATCGTCAACGTCGTCTGGCGCGCGCCTGAGGCAAAGATCTTGTTGTTGCGGCTGACCTCCATGATGTCGGCATGGCGGGTGACGGCCCAGAAAGGATCATAATCCGGCACTTCGGCAACCGCGAGCGGCGCATTGGCGCGCGCCCAGGCGAACTTTTCGTGCAGCCCGTTCCACTCCCCATAGGCTTTGGGGTCGGTCAATGCCTTTGCCACGTCTGCGGGCAATTGGGGTGCAGCCACCGGTCTTCTCCTAAAGGCTTTTAATTGTTCAGCCTGTGGTGAAGGGGAACGCAGTGCAGATCAAGACGGATCTGCACTGCCCTGCCGCTTATGCCAGCCTCATTAAGCCGCCTATTTGAACAGGCCGCCCAAAATCCCGCGCAGCAATTGTCCACCAAGGTTCCCGGCGATCTTCCGCCCGACCGACGTTGCCGCAGAGCGGGCGGCCGATTCGACCATCTTTTCGGCAAAGCTGGGCTTGGCTGCTTCACGCGCGGCGATGGCATCGGCTCTCGCCTGCTCTTTGGCGACGCGGGCCGCTTCACGTGCGGCAATGGCATCGGCCTTGGCCTGTTCTTTAGCAGCGATGGCAGCCTGCTTATCGGCTTCAGAGGCTGCTGCTGCCTGGGCCGCCGCCGCATTGGCCTGTGTCCGCTTGGCGATGATGATTTCCTCAGCCGATTCGCGGTCGATGAGCGCATCATATTTTGCGCCCACAGCATCGGTTTGAATCATGATCGCGCGTTCCTGCGGCGTCACTGGGCCAACCCGCGAACAGGGCGCCTTGATCAACGTGCGTTCGACAGGTGTGGGAGACCCATCGGCCTGCAGCACAGAGACCAACGCTTCCCCGACACGCAGTTCGATGATCGCCTTGGCGACATCGACATTGGGGTTGGCGCGGAACGTTTCCGCCGCCGATTTGATCGCCTTTTCATCCTTGGGCGTAAAGGCGCGCAGCGCATGCTGCACGCGGTTGGACAATTGGGCGGCCACGGCTTCGGGAATGTCGATGGGGTTCTGGGTGATAAAGTAAACGCCAACACCTTTGGACCGGATCAGCCGGACAACCTGTTCAATCTTTTCCTCCAGCGCCTTAGGCGCATCGTTGAACAGCAGATGCGCTTCATCAAAGAAAAAGACGAGCTTGGGCTTATCCGGATCCCCCACTTCAGGGAGCGTCTCGAACAATTCGGACAGCAGCCAGAGCAGGAAAGTCGAATAGAGCTTCGGGCTCGCCATCAGCTTATCGGCGGCCAGAATGTTGATGATCCCGCGGCCCTTATCATCGGTCACAAAGAAATCATCGAGGTCGAGCGCGGGCTCCCCGAAGAACCGGTCGCCGCCCTGACTGCGCAACTGGAGTAGGGAGCGCTGAATCGTGCCAACGCTGGCCTTCGAGACATTGCCATAGGTGACCGACAGCTCATCCGCGCGGTCAGCAATGTCGACGAGCATCGTCTGGAGATCATCCAGATCGAGCAACAACAGGCCTTCCTTGTCGGCGGCGTGGAAGGCGATGGTGAGCACACCTTCCTGCACCTCATTCAAATCCATCAGCCGCGACAGGAGCAGCGGCCCCATTTCGGAGACCGTGGTGCGGATGGGGTGGCCCTGTTCCCCAAACAAATCCCAAAACTGAACGGGATTATCGGCATAAGCCCATTCGGTATCGCCGATTTCAGCCGACCGTGCAGTGAAAATCTCATGCGTCTTGGTCGTAGGAGACCCCGCCATCGCCATGCCGGAGAGATCCCCTTTCACGTCGGAGACGAAAACGGGCACGCCCGCCTTTGAGAAGCCCTCTGCCATGCCCTGAAGCGTCACTGTCTTCCCGGTGCCCGTCGCCCCGGCAATCAGGCCGTGGCGGTTGGCCCGCTTGAAGTTGATAACCTGACGCTGACCCCCGCCAACACCGATGAAAAGACCCTCATCCGACATATACGCACCTTTCCCGTTACTCGCCTTTGGCAACCTAATCGCAAAGCCGACAGTTTCAAAGTGGTTGAATTATCCAGCGGACTTGGTGGCAGGTGGCGGCTAATCTCACGGAAACCCTTGCCCTTGGGCGCGAGCGGGATTAGATCGGCGTCAAGTTACCGGCCGCTCCGAGAGGGGCGGCCCTCTTTTTTCGGGAGAAACCCCTTGGCCCAGCCACTCATGCCTCATGCGACTGCCGCTTGGCTCGTCGATAACACGGCGCTGACCTTTGAGCAGATTGCCCACTTCTGTGGTCTGCACATTCTTGAGATTCAGGCGATTGCCGATGAAACATCCGGCACCAAGCTGATGGGGCGTGACCCTGTTCGCGCCGGCGAAGTCACAATGGCGGAAATCGAAAAAGGTCAGGCAGACCCCAATCACGAACTGGTGATGGTGAAGGCACCCGAAGCGCCCACGCGCACCAAGGGCCCGCGCTACACCCCGGTTTCCAAGCGTCAGGACAAGCCCGATGGCATCGCCTGGCTGATCCGCAACCACCCCGAACTGTCCGACGGCCAGATTGGCAAGTTGATCGGCACCACGCGCACCACGATCGCCGCCATCCGGGAGCGGACGCACTGGAACATTGCCGATATCACGCCCAAGGATCCAGTGGCGCTCGGCCTGTGCTCGCAGCGTGAGCTTGATGCGACCGTCGCCAAGGCCGCCAAGATGAAGGGCATCAAGGCTGTGGAAGACACGCGCCTCGAAGGCGATCGCGCCGCCCTGATTGAAGAGCTTATTGCCGAGCGGAATGCGGCCAACCGCGCCGCTGAAAAGGCTGCCGCTGATGCGGAGGCCGAACTTGGCGGACAATCAGACGCCTAAGTTTGACAGCCCCGATGCCTCGCTGACCGCCGATGATAGTTTCACGGCGACCAGCAGCGCCGGGTTGACCTACCCTTGGGGCAGTTTTGCGCCGGGGCCGGGCAAGGTTCATCCCATTGCCAATGGCATCAGCTGGACCCGCATTCCGATGCCGGGGTCTCTGGGCCATATCAACAGCTGGCTGCTGGACGATGGGGACGGCATCGCCGTTGTCGATTCGGGCATGTTACTGACAGAGTGTAGCAATGCCTGGAAGGCGCTGTTCGACGGCGACCTTAAGGGCAAGCGCGTCACCCGCGTGGTCGGCACACATCTCCACCCGGACCATATCGGCCTTGCCGGATGGCTGTGCAAACGGTTCGACTGCGACGTCTGGAT
>CAJBSR010000176.1 GCA_903958285.1 uncultured Sphingomonadales bacterium | reverse complement strand
GGCGCGATTTTGCGCCCAGGAAATACATGTTTAAATCAAGTTATAAGACCAAAGGCCTGATCCTTCAGGCACCACATACCCCTGCCTATTCAGACGCTTCTACTGGAAGCTACACGCGGCGCCGGTCGCCCGTTCTGTCCCGCCGGGAACTTCAGCGGCTCGTTATCGATATGGTGGGCTGAGCCGCTCCCATTCTAAATCGGTCTCTTGGAAGGAAAAGAAATGTCACAATCAGGCGAGTATTTTCTCTCTCAGGCCGAAACATGCGCGGAAGCGGCGCGCAATTCGCCGCTTCCGCAATTGCGCGACAAATATCTGCGCGCCCAAGTCGCCTGGCAGGCACTGGCCGACAGCGAAATCCGCATCCGCGATGCGCGTGACCGTCGGACGGCGGAACGTGAGGCCGCAGCCGCCCTCGTCGCGTCCTGATTTCTGTCTCCTGCTACTTTACAGCGTCGATACGCCCGCGGGCTGAGGCCAGCTTGCCGCCCGCCTGTTCAACAGGGGCAACTTCACTCATCAACGTTGGCGGCATGTTGACGAACACATTTTCATAATCGCCGGGGCGCACGCGATAGGTTTCGTGATAGACGCCGACATCCACGTTGCCGGTGGTCGCGCGGTTGAATGCCGCCCATGCCGGCAAATGCTGCAAGTCCTTCGCCTTGGCGTAGGTCTCCAAATCCTCAAATGACCGCCAATATTGAACGACGATGATGGTGCGGCCAAACCAGGTCTTGCCGCCCATAAAACCCAATTCCGGCCGCCGGTAAAGCTCCCCCAGCATCCGCGCCATGGCCCGGATAACAGGCAGCCAGCGATGCACTTTCCACAGCGTGTTGATCCGCATACCGATAAGGAACACCACATGCGGTTCGTCCAGCCGTGCGGTCCAGCGCCCCATCCTGATATCTGACATACCCTTATCTCTCCTCCCGCGCGATCCATCCGCACAGCCAAGTTAAGCGATATGTTTACACTGTCAACACCCTTAGGCGGCGCCCACATAGCCCAGGCCTGCGGCCACCTGGATTGACTGCGCGCGTCCCTTGGCGCCCAGCCGTTCTGCCGCGTTGCGCAGATGGAAGCGGATGGTTGAAACCGACAGATCAAGAATGATGCCAATCTCACTATCGGTCTTGCCCGCAGCCGCCCAGCGCAGGCACTGGACTTCACGGCGCGTCAGCGTGGGAGAAAGCGTTGCATTGCGGGGCCGGCCGCGCGCTTCATTATGCGTTGCGACCACACGGACGGCGAGCGCGTGCATCCGCGCGGCATTTTCCGCAAAAACCTGCTCAACGCCAATCGCTTCCTTCGCGCACCAGACAATCGCCCCCATCAGGCCACGCGGCTGATGCACCGGCGTGATGATCGCTTCTTCCAACAACGGGTAGGCCGCAATGCTGCTGCAATCGATATGCGCAAACAGCCCGGTTTCCCGCCAGGTGGAAAGCCTTCCATCGCGATAATAAAAAGGCTCCGCCACCAACCGCGCCGCGGACAGGAACGTGTCCTGCAACGCCAGCTTGCGGTCGCGCCAATAGTGATAGGCCGGGTCCACCCATCGAAAGGTGGTTTCCGCATAAGGCCGGTCTTCGGCATCCGCCATCGGGTGCGGGTCAGCCAGATCCGCCTGCGCGGCAATATAAGGCAGACCCAGCTCTTCGCCGGTCTGTTGGACCTGCGCGATTAAGCCCGGCATATCCGCCCAACATTTTGCCCTGAAATCCGTCACAAGCCCTCGCTCTCGCCCAACGCGCCGTCTCGGTCGCACATTCTAGGGGCCTGCGGCAAGCCGAATGCGCAACTGTCTGGGGATCAGGCTGCGGGGGTAGCTGATGCGCACCCCGCCCACCCCCAATATCTGACATGCAGGCGGATATCGCACAGGACAAAAATAAGGTTAATCAATAACTTGCATAGATTCCGGATTGTGAGACACTCTCGCACAAGCTGAGGCCCTCTGCCGGAACGCGGCGGCGGGGCGCGACGCCACATATTGTGATCGGGCAAGCCTATGTCTTTCGTAGAACACCCCTTGCGCGCCAGCATCGTTTCCGAAATGCACATGCGGCGCATGCCACCCCTGACATCCGCCATGGTGATGGTGCAGATCGTCCGGCTGGTTACCCCCGAGGAACGCGATGCAGAGCGCATCCATGTTCTCCAAATGCCCGGTGTCGCGCCATCTGCACGAAGTGAGCGCAGCCGACACATTGAAGGGCAGCGCAGGGACGGCGGCGAATTTGTTTGGGAATGCCATAGCGAGGCATCAACGATGACACTCATCATGCCCGCGTCGGCCGAGGATGGATTTCAGATTGCGGGCGACAATGAGGATGCCATGCGGTGGATTATGGATGCGCCCGGCGCCGTCCTCCGCGCGGTCCGCATCGCGATCGTGGGGAATGCGGATGCAGACAGGATGATCGCCGCCGCCGGTTTCACCGCATCAGAATTGGTCTGCGCCCAAATTGGCCCTGTGCAGATATGGTCTGACTTTCTTGTGCGCAGCGATAGTTTTGGACGACTGGTGGTGACAGGTGGCGATTTGCCGGCGGCGGACCTTGGCCGGATCATCCACCAGCTTCAAGAATTGGGGAATTACCGCAACCTCGCCTTGCTTGGTTTGCCGCTCGCCCAGGAACAATCGGTGGCGGTGACCCGGCTCGAAAAGGAACTCGTCGCCATTGCGGAGCGCATGGAGGCGGGCATTGCGGACCAGAAGCTTTTAGACGAACTGTGCGGCGTGGCCGCGCAGCTGACGCGGATTACGGCTGCCACAGCCTATCGGATGAGCGCAACCGTTGCGTATGCCCGCATTGTGGAGGAACGGCTGGACACCTTGGCCAGCATCCGCGTTGCCGGGTTTCAATCCCTGCAGGAATTCACCCAACGACGCCTGCTCCCGGCAACACGGACCTGTGCGTCGTTCAGCGCGAGGCTGGAGAGTCTGTCGGTTCGGGTCGAACGGGCGACATCGCTGTTACGCACGCAGGTCGAAATGGTTGTGCAGGAGCAAAATGCAGCGCTGCTCACCTCTATGGATAACAATGCCGAGCGGCAGTTGCGCCTGCAACGCGTGGTGGAAGGGCTGTCTGTCGTTGCTGTCAGCTATTACGCCGTGGGCCTGCTTGCTTACGTCTTGCACACCGTGGCACCGGCCATCCACGTGCCCGACGACCAACTGGTCGCGGCAAGCGTGATCCCCATCTTCCTGCTGGTGTGGACGATGCTGCGCCGCAAGGTCAATTCAATCGTCGGCACGAAACACTAACCGCCGCGCAGCTGCTCCGGTGGGGATAGTGTCCCCGACCCAAAGCCTAGCGGAAACCCCTCACCCCACCGGTTGCATGCCCCTGCCGACGCTGCCATAGGCGCCAGCCGCCCGCGGGCAAAAGGGAAGAATGACATGTCCGCCGGTACGGCCCCCATAGACACGATCGGCATTGATTTCGGCACGACCAATTCGGTCATGGCTCGGCCGGGTTCCGCAGGGGACGCGGACCTCATCCGCTTTGCCGCGCCTGATGGGCCGACCGACATCTTCCGGTCCGCGTTATGCTTCTGGCAAGATGACGACGTGCGCGGCGCGCTTTCCCATGTGGCGGGGCCTTGGGCGATTGCCGAGTTTCTCGACTTCCCCTTGGGCTCGCGCTTTCTTCAATCGTTCAAGTCAATTGCCGCCAATCCATCGTTTGAGCACGCCAATTTGTTTGAAAAGCGCCTGAAGTTTGAAGAACTTGGCCAGATTTTCCTGCACCACCTGTTCAAGCATGCCGGCCTTGCCCTCACCGACCTGCCCGAGCGCATCGTGGTCGGCCGGCCTGTGCGCTATGTCGGCGCCCGCCCCGACCCGAAGCTCGCACGCACCCGCTATGACGCGATGTTCGCCCTGCTCGGGCGACCGATCCACTACGTCTATGAACCTCTGGGCGCCGCCTATAGCTTTGCCACCCGCCTCACCGAACCAGCAACCCTGCTCGTGGCGGACTTTGGCGGCGGCACCAGTGACTTTTCGGTCGTCCGCGTCGACGCCCCCGGTGCCGCAAAGCGCTGCGTCCCGCTCGGATCCGCTGGCATTGGCATTGCCGGAGACCGATTCGACTATCGCATCATGGACCAACTCGTCCTGCCGCTGATCGGCAAGGGCGGCACATACCGCTCCTTTGACAAAGTGCTCGAAATCCCCGCCGGGCATTTTTCGAGCTTTAGTGATTGGTCCCGCCTCGCGCTCATGCGCAACGGCAAGACGCTCGACGAGTTGGCCCGACTGAAGCGCGCGGCCACCGATCCTGCCGCCATTGGCCGGATGATTGCCGTCGTCGAACATGAACTCGGCCACGGGTTGTACGAAGCCATCGGCCAGTTGAAGCGCATGCTTTCCAGCGCAGACGGCGGCACCTTCCACTTTGAAAGCGATGATCTGAACATCAAAGCCGAGGTCCGCCGCACCGACTTTGAAGGCTGGATCGCCGATGATCTCGCCCGCATCGCCCAAACGGTCGAGGAAGCGCTTGCCAACGCAGGACTGGAAGCCGCCCAGATTGACCACGTCTTCCTGACGGGCGGGTCGTCCTCTATCCCCGCCGTGCGGCGTCTGTTTGAGCAACGCTTCGGCACCAGCCGGATCGCCAGCGGCGGCGAACTCACTTCCATTGCACATGGCCTTGCACTCATCGGCCAGGCACCCGACATTGAAAGCTGGAGCCCGCGTGAAGAGGAAAGTCAGGGAGCCACGGCACTTTCACCGTAATCCTTGGGCTTGCCTCTCAGAAACAGCCCGGAAATCAGGAATCCGGCTAACAACATTGCCCAGCTCGATGTTTCTGGCACGCCGTTCCCGCCAACAGGTACGAACGCGTACACACCATTGTTCAATCCCAGCCGCCCACTTTCGCTGGAAAGCGAACCACCAGGAGAGACCGAAATACCCGTCAGGCGTGCGGTGTTGAAAAAGTCCAGCGTTCCAAACTTCAAGTCTTCAATGGTGAGACCGCCAACCAGCGTGTAGGTCGAACCCGCTGCCAAAGTGAAACTAAGCTGTATATTTGAATTGAATGTTCCGCTTCCACATGTTCCTCCATCTTCCTCGCCGTCCGTAAGAGGGCAAAGGGAGACTGATGCTAGAACCGGCGATATATCGTCAAACCCGTCGACGAAGATATCGCGACCTCCGGCATGGAAGAACGTGTCTTCAAACCGGAGCGCATCCTGCGAGTCTGCCACAAAGGAGCTGATGTTTCCGCTCACCGCCTTTAGGTAGTAGTTGAAATTTACGTCCTCGGAATCAATCGGATTGAATGGCGTGGCCGTTCCGTCAATTTGCAAATTATGTGTTATCGTCACAAGACCAAAGCCCGAAACTGTCAGGGTTTCAGCCCAAATTGAGGTCGCATAGCTATTCTCTATGTTTGACGTGGCGCTCAGAAAAACCTTGTTCAGTCCCAAATCAGTCTGGACCTGCCCCTGACCAGAGCCAAGAACTGTCGTTGCCACCGCTCCGGCGGACATTGATGTCGATCTATTCGAAATACCCGGGGACACTTCAACTTCGACTTGAGAGAGGATCAGCGAGGCCGCAGATGCTGGTTGCAACTGAAGAAAACTTGCAGAAGCAAGCGACACAAACAGAGTGAGTTTTTTCATAGGAGACCCCCAACTTGCCAAATCAAAGATAGATGAAAAATAGACTCGAAGATATGTTCGTCGTCATGCCGTTTACTCAAGCCAATATGGTTATATTTGTCAATCTGGAGCGTTTGATGGTCGCAATTACGACGACATGGCCGAAAACCTCTTAGGTATAATTCGGAGGCGCAGATGGATCAGATCGAGCCATAACCCCTTCCGTCTCTCGGTATTTCGCCGATTGATGATCAATGGCGCCCACTTCAACTGCGCATGGCCTTGCACTCATCGGCCAAACACCCGACATTGAAAGCTGGAGCCCGCCTGATAAGGAACAGTCATGAGTGTCGCCTTCCGCCGCGAAAGCGATGACGAGCATCTTGAACCCACATTTGAGCTGCCCATCCCTGCTGGCCCCAATTATGTAACCGCGCGCGGACTGGCTCAGATTTCGGCCAAGCTCGCGGACCTGACCGCCCACCTCGACAGCCTCACTGTCGAAAGCGAGATCAAGGCCGCCAAGCGCGAACTGCGCTATTGGAACACGCGCCAATCAACAGCCCAGTTGTTGGATAAGCCCGACGGCACCCGCGTCGCCTTTGGCTGCACGGTCGATTATGCGCTGAACGGTAAGCCGAACACCATCACTCTCGTTGGCGATGATGAGGCAGACGCGAGCCAAGGCCTCGTCGCCTTCACCGCCCCCCTCGCCCGCGCGATGCTCGATGCGGAAGTCGGCGAGACTGTCGATTTTGCTGGAAAAGCTGAAGCCTTGGAAGTCAAAGACATCCGCGTTCGGCTAGATCTGTTCGGTTAAAAATCCATGGTGCCGGCTACAAGATTCGAACTCGTGACCCCCTGATTACAAATCAGGTGCTCTACCAACTGAGCTAAGCCGGCCCGTGGATTTGCGCCTCTAGCCTCAAATGCAGCCGAAGGTCCAGCCCTCGGTGCGTGCAATTTTTGGGGTAAGGGCAGAAGGTTGCCACAGATCGGGGGTGAGATGGGCATTGCGCAGCCAGGCGGCGGTGATGATGGCGTCGGTGGCGTGGTCATCATAGCGTGCGAGTGGCGCATGAGGGCGGGATGCAAGGCCGTCCAACGCGGCATCCAGAGTGGCGGCATCGCGGATCTTGCTGAGCCCTTTGCGCACGCCGGCCGCGCGGGCAGCGATGGTGGTGTAGATTTCAACGATGAGTGGGCCGTCTTCCGGCACAGGATCAAACGGCCAAACCGGCACGCGCCCGCGCAAGCGGTGGAGGACCCGCATGCCCGTCAGGCTGGATTTCCCGACTTGGGAGGCACCGACAAGGTTGAAGCAGCTCGTCGGGGAAAGGCCCATCTCCCGCTGGGCATGCTCACACACGCGCATCCGGCCCAGCCCGCCGGGGAAAAGATCACCGCAATCCCCGTGAAGGCGAAAATGCCGCTTCGCCTCTGGATGCCGCACGACGCCGTTTCCAGACATATGCTGATCCTCGGCACAAAGGTGTTCCACAAGCTGCCAGAGCGCGGTGGCATCCCCGGGCGTATCCGCCCAACCGGGGAAATAGGCCCCTGCATCAATGAAGGGGAGCGCGGGAGAAAGGTCTATCCCGATGAGGGCCGGGACCTTTCGCGCAGCAAGATCGGCGATCCAATCCAGAATGTCTGCGCGGGACCAGCCCCGGTCGCGCGTGTGCAATTCGGGCGCGTCCGTCCCCGGCCCTGCAATGGCGAGCGCCAGCCCCTTGGGCCGGGCGACAGCCTGCCCAGACCAATCAATGGCAACGAAGCGGGTAAACCGATGGGGAGGGATCAGCTGCACTTCTTCAGATTATACTGATTCTTGCGGTCCCAGCATTTCGCATCAAAAGAGGGGAAGCGCCGGGTGTAGAGCCAAGAGCCGATACTTGCCCCACGGAATTGCTGCTCAATGGAGGGCTTCAGCGCTTCACGCAGTTCCCCCAGATGCTCGGTCGCCAAGGTGGCGAGCTGACCGCGCGGTGTGAACAGCGCGCGCCTGCCAACCCAGCCGGCCGTGTGGCAAAAGCCAAGCTGGCCACGCACTGTGGAATAACTCGTCGTCATTTTGGTCGCAAAGGCGTCCAGCGCCGCTTGTGCGGCCTTGGGCGCTTTTCTGGTGCGCTTAAAATAGCCGCTGATCGTGTTGAAAGCCTTGGTCAGTTCCTCTCCGTGGTTGGTGAGGAGGGCGTTGTAATTGCCGGTCGCCAAGAGCGTGGGATATTGGGTGTGGCACTGAAGCGCCCCAAGCAGCAGGGCCTGACGCAGGCTCCAGGTCAGCACCGCCTTTTGTTCGGCCGGTGTTGCACCGGGCATGGCGGGGTCAAAGCCTGGTTCCAGCGCCAGAACGGGCTTCGCCGCAAAGGCCGGTGGCTTGTAGAAAACCTGGGCAGATGCGGGAACAGCAGCAAAAGATGCGGCTGCGAAAACGAGGGGCACGAAACGGGACAGGCGCATGGGGCGGATCATAGATCGGAAGAGCACACGTCTGAACTCCAGTCACTCT
>CAJBSR010000175.1 GCA_903958285.1 uncultured Sphingomonadales bacterium | reverse complement strand
TTCCATGGTTTGCGCTTTTGCCTCATTCCCGATTGCTATTTTGCGTCCCAAACTACGTCAATGGCGTAGTAACATTGCCTGTGCCCGCCACTGTAATTCCAGCACTTTTCCCCGCTAGCTGACGGGAGGCAATAGCAGTCTGAAGTCTGGGGTAAGCCGTCGCGTTTTTGAAACTGTGATTGCCCGTTCCGGGCTCTAGAAACAGCAGAATTCTGTGACCTAGCCCATCTCCGGTCCAGAGGTTGTGGAAAAAATATTAGCTGTTTTGGGGGTGAAATTGGAAAATCTCCAAATTTCTCCGTTCTGAAAAACCCCAGAATTCTGCCGTTTTTCGGCCCCCTTGGGGCAGTTTTGAATTCGCGCGTATTGAATGGTCGGGGAGAGAGGATTCGAACCTCCGGCCCCTGCCTCCCGAAGACAGTGCTCTACCAGGCTGAGCTACTCCCCGACTCTCTTATCGGGCATGACCCCGATGAAGGCAGGCGCGCCCCTTAGCCGTGCATTTCCTGCTGTTCAAGCGCCGTTGCACAAAAAGCAGCGGGAGGCTTCTCTCGACATGAGCCGGTCCTTCCCCTAACCGCCCGAAAAATTCGTAGCATGATGAAGGACGATGAGATGCGGGCATTCCTCTTTCCGGGACAGGGCAGCCAGTCGGTCGGCATGGGCAAAGCACTTGCCGACGCCAGCGCAGTTGCCCGCGAAGTTTTTCAGGAAGTTGACGAGGCACTGGGCCAGAGCCTCTACAAGCTGATGACCGAAGGGCCTGAAGATCAGCTGACGCTGACCGAAAACGCCCAACCCGCCATCATGGCCAACGCTATTGCAACGCTGCGCGTGGCGGAGAAGGAAGGCGGCATCCGCCTGTCCGAGAAGGCTGATTTTGTCGCGGGCCACAGCCTTGGCGAATACACGGCTTTGTGCGCGGCAGGGGCGCTTGATCTGCCCACCACAGCGCGCCTTTTGAAGTTGCGCGGTCAGGCCATGCAGGCAGCCACGCCCGTCGGCACCGGCGCGATGGCGGCTCTGTTGGGTGCGGATATCGAAAAGGCCCAAGCGCTCGCCGATGCGGCCGCGCAAGGTGATGTCTGCACCGTCGCCAATGACAATGACCCGTCACAGGTCGTTATTTCCGGCCATAAAGCCGCCATCGAGCGCGCGATTGAGCTGGTGAAGGATCACGGCATCAAGCGCGGCATCCTGCTGCCCGTCTCGGCGCCATTCCACTGCCCGCTGATGCAGCCAGCCGCCGACGCCATGGCCGAGGCGCTTGCCACAGCAACCCTCCTAGCCCCGCTGGTGCCCGTTTATGCGAACGTGACAGCCGCGCCTGTGGCCGATGCCGAAACGATTAAGCGCCTTCTGGTCGAACAGGTGACAGGCCGCGTCCGCTGGCGCGAGTCAGTCATCGCCATGTTCGACGCGGGCGTGCATGACTATGTCGAATTTGGC
The DNA here is from genome assembly GCA_903958285.1 of uncultured Sphingomonadales bacterium. GTDB lineage: Bacteria > Pseudomonadota > Alphaproteobacteria > Sphingomonadales > Sphingomonadaceae > Aquisediminimonas. The sequence continues at coordinate 513 of CAJBSR010000175.1, read as the reverse complement.
GGCAAGGTGCTGGCCGCCATGGTCAAACGCTCCGCCCCCGAAGCGACCGCAATAAGCATCGTGACGATGGACGATATCGAAACTCTGGTGAAAGGCCTCTGATGTTCGACCTCACAGGAATGACCGCGCTGGTAACCGGCGCTTCGGGCGGGATCGGCTCTGCCATCGCGAAATCGCTTGTCGCGCAGGGTGCGAAGGTCGCGCTTTCCGGCACGCGGGAAGACGCTTTGAAGGCTGTTCAGGCGGAAATTCGCGGCGAAACCGTCATCCTGCCCTGCAATCTGGGTGATGGCGCTGCTGTCGACGCTTTGGTGCCGTCAGCCGTGGACGCGCTCGGCGGGCAACTCGACATTCTGGTCAACAATGCCGGCGTCACCCGTGATGGTCTCATCCTGCGCATGAAGGATGAAGACTGGTCCGACGTGATCCGCATCAATCTGGAAGCCGCCTTCCGCCTTTGCCGCGCCGCTGCCAAGCCGATGATGAAGGCGCGCTTTGGCCGCATCATTTCGG
>CAJBSR010000174.1 GCA_903958285.1 uncultured Sphingomonadales bacterium | reverse complement strand
GCCCAGTCCTGCGGCGCATCCTCTGGCCAGCGTGTGGACAAGCCATGTCCGGGGAGATCGATCATAATCGCATCGGTGGCGTCTAGCAGTTCGGCTTCGCGGCCCGGCCCATGCAGCAAAAGCCGCTTTGCCCCCTGTGAGCCACGCCAATGGATCAGACCGTCGAAATCGCCAGTTCTCACAGGAAGGAAGCCCGCATCCAGATCCTCCTGCGGCGTGAAGGCCTCACACAGCGCGTGCTTCAACAGATGCGATAGGCTCGCATCCCAATGCTCCTGCGGCGTCTCAACGCCCTGCGCTGTCCAGCCATGCGGCAGGTCGCCCAGCCGTTCGAGGTGCCCCTTTAGCGGATCGCCGGTATAGGCAGTAATCAGAACGGGCGGCGTTACGGTCTCCGGTGACGGAATATCCCGCCGTCCGCGCAGCACCGCGCCATAGCCGAGCCGATAAAAGTCGCCTGAATCGAGCATTTCGAGCACCATCTCATGCACTCGCTGCGGATCGTCATGCGCGCGCGGCATGCGGGTGGCATCATTGGGCTCGAACCAGGGGAAATACCAGCTCTGCTCCAGCAAGCGGTTCCAGAGCCACATGAGATGCTCGCCAAAGGGCTTTGGCGGGTTGGGCGGAATGTAAGGCGGGCCGATTTTGACGCGTTCTTCTTCGTTCCAGATCGCATAGCCGCCAATGGCCAGTGCTTTGAAGCGGTGCATGTGCCGCTTGAGCGCCGTCACCAGAATAATGCCGCCCGAATGAAAGCCATAGCCAGCAATCTGCGGGAAACCTGCTGCTTCGCAGAAATCGATCAGTGCGTGCGCGAAATCCTCGATCTCACGAGCCGGGTTGGGTAGGGGGTCGGACTGGCCAAAGCCAGGCGTGTCGGGCGCGATGCAGGTGAAGTGATGGCCCCACTCGCGCATCAGCGGCTCGTATTCGGCTGAAGAGCGTGGGCTCTGATGCACCATGAGCAATGGCGGTCCTTTGCCGCATCGCCGATAATGCACGCGTCGTTTGCCTCCTGGGCCATTGATCGTCAGATAGTGACGCGTAACCTGCATTCGTCAATTTGTCCGGACAAATTTTTCTCGACAAGTCTCTACCGCCGAGTCAAAAGCGGTGCAAGACAGGGAGCGCTTTTTATGGAGATTCCGGGAACCAGAATGGTCTGTGACGGAAAGACCGCAAGGCAGATATTCGAAGAGGTAATGGCGAACCCCGCTCGCCGGAAATTCGGCTTTGGCGAAAAGCTTGCCATTGTGAACGTGGACTTCCAGCAAGCCTATACCGCAATTGACACCTTTGCGACGGCCTATGAAACGGATCCCCGCCAGATCGAGCATGCCAACATCTTGTCGCGGCTCGCGCGGTCGAAGGGCATGCCAGTCATCTGGACACGGGTGGCCTATATGGAGAATGCCGATGATGCGGGCGTGTGGGGCACGCGGACCAATACCCCGGACAGTCTTCAAAATATCAAATATGGTTCGGATCGTCATGCCTATGACCCGCGCTGCCAGATTGACGCGAACGACCTCCAATTCACAAAGCGGATGCCGTCCGCCTTTTTTGAGACGCAGCTCGCCAGTTATCTCGTGTGGCACAAGGTGGATACAGTTGTGGT
>CAJBSR010000173.1 GCA_903958285.1 uncultured Sphingomonadales bacterium | reverse complement strand
TTCCACAAATCGTCCAGCGCGGTGCTGGTGTCGACCTTGCGACTGGGTGAAGAACTGGCGGAACGCGGCATAGACCGGGCACGCCTGTGGACGCGCGGCATCGACAAAGCGGTCTTCTATCCTGAAGGGGAGATCCACCCCGCGCTCGCAAACCTGCCCAAGCCTCTTCTCTTGTCGGTCGGTCGGGTTGCGGTTGAAAAGAACCTGGACGTGTTTCTGGGCCTTGCCACCGCTGGGACTAAGGTGATCGTCGGGGACGGGCCGGACCTTGCGATGCTCAGGGATCGCTACCCAGACGCTGTCTTTCTTGGCGCGTTGCATGCCGAAGCGCTGGCAAGCGCCTATCGCGCGGCAGACGTTTTTGTTTTCCCGAGCCTGACGGACACGTTCGGGCTCGTGATGATCGAAGCCTTGGCGTGCGGCGTGCCTGTGGCCGGCTTTCCGGTGCCGGGGCCATTGGATGTCGTCGGCCTCAACAGTTGCGGCCCAACAGATGGGCTGACGCAACCTGTGGGCGCACTGGATGAGGATCTGGACCGAGCCATTGGCAACGCTGCTAAAATGGATCGCAAGGTCGTTGCCCAATATGGCGCGAGCTTTGATTGGAACTATTCGACGGACCAGTTCCTTGGTGTGCTGCAAGACGTGATGCGGACCAGCAAAGAACCGGCCTAGCCTGAAGGGCGATCGGCGCGGCAATAGCTTTAGACGTCGGGGCTGGCGCGTGCAGTACGTCGCCAGCGTAGGGATTGATATCCTCCATAGGATCAAGGCGCGCGGTTCCGGCGGCTCATCGCGGGCGGACACTTTTTGATGTCAGCGTGAATAAGACGCCATATCATTTTTTAACCTCATAGTGTCTACGGATAGCAGCCTCCATGATTGACCAATCCCATCCTTTACCTGCCGCCATAAAGGTTCCAGCCGTCACACTCGGCTTTTGGATCATCAAGATCCTCGCGACGACATTGGGGGAAACCGCAGGCGATACCGTGTCTATGAGCTGGGACATGGGCTATCTGGTCGGCACCGCGATATTTGGGGCAGCACTTCTGGTTCTGGTCATGATCCAGATCCGCGCCGCCCATTTTCGTCCATGGCTGTATTGGGCCACGATCATCGCGTCGACCACGGCTGGCACCACATTGGCTGATTTTGCCACCCGTTCGCTGGGTATCGGCTATACCGGCGGTTCCGCGCTTCTGCTCGGGCTGGTGCTCCTGTCGCTGCTTGTCTGGCATCGTCTGACCGGGTCCATCTCAATGGACAATGTCGCCGGTCCCAAGTCAGAAGCCCTCTATTGGACCACCATTACCTTCTCTCAAACGCTCGGAACCGCGCTGGGCGACTGGGCGGCAGATACCGGCGGGCTTGGGTATCTGGGCGGCGCGACGATGTTTGGCTTGGGCCTGATCGTGCTGATTGGCCTATGGCGCTTTACTAGCGCGAACCGGGTCTTTCTCTTTTGGGCGGCGTTCATCCTGACGCGGCCGCTCGGCGCAACCGTCGGGGATTTTCTCGACAAGCCTCTGGCGCAGGGCGGTCTTGATCTCAGCCGACCGCTGGCCTCATTGGTCCTTGCGATGGCGATCGTCGCGCTTATCCAATTTGTGCCGCAGCGGGCAGCCACCAAAGGGCACTAATTGGCTCTATAATCGCCCAACGCCGAGCGGCGTTGGGCGATTATTCTTCCAGATGTGCCTAAGAGCTGATCTTAGATAAGGGCCTGGGAGAGGACACGAACCTCCGTAGCCTTTCGTCGGCGCATTGCAGATCCAATCATGCCGAAGCCTGCGATGAGCATCGCCCAAGCCGCAGGTTCTGGTACGCCGTTCGGGATGATGACCGTTTTTACGTTGGTAAAGACGAAGCCCAAGTCTTCATAATTGTAGTCCGAGCTACTTCCGGGAAGGTCTTCAAACGTGACGAAGATGCCTTCGGGAATGGAAAAATCGCCACCGTCATAGGCCGTTGACCAGACGTGGTTCGCTGCATCGTCGTTGAGCGCCTTGTCCGAAGCCCATGTGTAGATTCCCCCCTCAACATTGATGTAGAACACCAGCGCGTCGCCGGCGCTGACGGGGCCGAAGTTGAACGAGTCCCCCGGCGCGGAGAGGTGGCTGTTGAGCGACGAAAAGCCGAGGTCTGTGCCATTCACAATCAAGCCGAGGATGTTCTCGAACGATCCTGTACTGCCTGTGAAGTAGGCCACCAGATCGCCATCGGCGGCTGCGGTGAAGCTGTAGAGCTCCGGATTTTCAGTGCCCGAGTTCGGATAGACCGGGATCGCGGCCTGGGCGACGGAGGACAAGAGGCTCAGGCCGAAAATGGCTGAAGTGACTGCTGTTCTCATCAAGGTCATTGGTGATCTCCTTTTGTGACTGTGATCAGGCGGACGCGAAGCGCACATTGCGTCGACGCATTGCAGATCCAATCATGCCGAAGCCTGCCAGCATCATCGCCCAGGCTGCGGGTTCCGGCACGCCGCCGGGTGCTGCCAGGATGTCCCGCGTAAAGGCGCAGGCAGCGTCCTGCCCCGGGCATGTCTGAGCCAGGGTGATGCTGTCAAACTGGTCATCGCCGGAATCATTCAGATCGGCACCAGGATTGTAGATCTGCACAAACACGCCGGCATTGAAGAAGCTATAGGTTCCTGCGGGCGCGTTTCCGCCGGTCGGCGTGAATGTGCCAAACAGCCATTCAAAGCTGTCACCGGGCTGCAGGTCAAAGTTGGCGGGACCAATGAAGTTGGGCTGCGCAGTGTTGAAGGTGAAATCGTAGGGCGGGCCATTGCCGCACCCTGAGCTAAAGGTTCCCGAGCATTCGTAGAACTCATTGAACACGATGCGCGTGTTGGGATCATTGAGGTCAATGGGTCCAGTGTAGCTGCCGGGATCAAAACCGGACGTAGGCGTACCCTGGGCGTCTGTCGTCAGCGCATCCGAATTGGCATCCAGCGTCAACCGCAAAAAGATATCAATCGGTTGGTTGGATAGGACTGTGCCCGTTGGCTGCGTGAAGTTGAGAGTTGCGATAACCGCTGCCTGTGCAGGTGCGGTCATG
>CAJBSR010000172.1 GCA_903958285.1 uncultured Sphingomonadales bacterium | reverse complement strand
GGCAATCGCCTGCCGCAGGAAGGTGAGGACCAATCGACGGGCGATGGCAGGCATATCATGCCCCGCGGCGACCAGCGCATCGCGGTCCGAAATCTTGATGCCGTCGATCCAGGCCATTGTCATGACCTTGCCGGTCGTGCGGTCCCAGTCGATCTCGGGGACGTAATAGCGGTCTTCGCCGCGCATCGTCTCAGCGAGTTCGGACGAGGAGGCCGCCTCGCGCCGCAGATCGAGTTCGCGCAGCGTCCAGCGCTTGAAATTGGCGATCACCATGCGCGGTCGCAGCCGCTTGGCTTCTCCGCCGGTGGCTTCCAGATGCGCCGCTGCCCATTCATAGGTGTCGATGTCAGACAGGAACTGCTTGTCGATGCCGGGGCGCAGCGCCTTGATCGCCACATCGCGGCCATCAATGGTCACACCCCTGTGGACCTGCGCGATCGAGGCGGAGCCGACAGCGGTTTCATCGACCGACTGGAACAGGCTTCCGAGCGGCTGGCCAAAGCTCGCCTCAATATGCGGGCGCAGGACCGAGAAGGGCAAAGGCGGCAGCTGATCCTGCAAGCTCAGCAGGTTGCGTGCCGCTTCTTCCCCCACCAGATCAGGCCGGGTCGCCAGTGTCTGGCCGAGCTTGACCGCCGCCGGGCCAATCGCCTTGAAGGCGGTTGCATAATCGGGCGTCGCTGGCTGGAACGTGCCGAAGCGCGCAATGCGGCACAGGCGCTTGACCGGCGCGGGCGTGTTCACGCCCTGCTCAATCAGTTGCAGCGCGCCGTGCTTCGCCAGCGTCCGCCCCCATTTCAGGAGGCGCAGCGTATGTCGTGTGGCGGAGGTCAAATCTTCCAGCCGCTATGGATGGCCACCAGCCCGCCCAGGATCGGTTCATGCCGTGTCTGGACGAAGCCTGCTTCCCCAATCATCGCCTCAAACGCGGGCATGGTTGGGAATTTGCGGATCGATTCGATCAGATAGCGATAGCTGTCCTCATCATCGGCGATCATCTTGCCCAGCTTGGGCACCAGCTTGTGCGAATAGAAGTCGTACACATCTGAAAAGCCCGGCCAGGTCGTGGTCGAGAATTCGAGGCAGAAGAACCGCCCGCCGCGCTTCAGCACGCGGTGTGCCTCGGCCAGTGCCTTGTCGATCCGCGTCACATTCCGGATGCCGAAGGCGATGGTGTAGGCATCAAAGCTGTTCGAATCGAACGTCAGCGTTTCCGCATTCTGTTCAGACCAGCTCAGGCCACCAATCTCCCGCTCTGCCGCGCGTTCCATGCCGACGCCCAGCATATCGGGGTTGATGTCCGACACGGTGACAAGCGCGCCCAGCGCCTGCATCCGGAAGGCAATGTCACCGGTGCCGCCCGCCATATCGAGGATCATCTCCCCCGGCTTTGGCTTCACGCGGCGGACGAAGCGGTCCTTCCACAGCCGGTGCATCCCGCCCGACATCGCGTCATTCATGACATCATAGCGGCGCGCCACATTGGAAAAGACTTCGCCCACACGCTGCGTCTTTTCTTCCGGGCTTACATCTTCATATCCGAAGGAGACTGTTTCACTCATGCCGCGCATCTAGCGGGGGCGGGCGTTGGCTGCCAGTGGAAATGCGCAGACAGAGCTTCCCCCTCATCGTCACCCCAGCGCAGGCTGGGGGCTCTCGGTTTTAATGCACGAGATGCCAGCCTGCGCTGGCATGACGGGGGAGGTGGGAACCCCAAATCCGTAGGACATCCCGCGCCCATCCCGACTCCCCAGAAATCCGTCCATCACCCCCATCAAAAGGTGTGGAAGTGGAGGAAGTGGAGGGCACGTCCCCCCTCATTTGGGGGGCGTCTGTAGGACAGGCATAACTTTGAGAGAAAAAGCCATGTCGGGCGGGTCTTCACTGCAGAGGGTCTGACACAAAAAGGGGGCTGTAGGAAAGGGGAAAAGTGGTGTGGCTGCTGGAGATCCTGAACTGCGTCCTAAGCGCATTGAGAGTTGTGGACTCTGGGCTGAATATCAGGAACAAGCTTAGGCGAGGGAAATTAATAGCGGTATTATCAATCAAATGCTTAGAGGTTATCGGCGTTACTTCATTACGATTGCAGGGTTATTTGTAATTGGCGCGAGCCAACCAAAAAATGATGGGGTCAAGCAAGCAGAGAATGCCAACCCAAAGATAGAACAAGCACTCGCCGATTTGGCCGTAACAGTGCGCCAAGCGCATGAACCCTCGCGCTTGGATCAGCCTTGCAAACCATCCAAAGACAACCGGCACTCCGACCTCTGTGCCCAGTGGAAGGCTGCGGATGCTGCTGCATCTGCTGCCAGGGCCACTTGGTGGTTCGGCGCTTTGGGAACACTAGCAGCGTTTTTTACACTATGCGCCGCTATTGCGGCGGCAGTCTTCGCCCGGCGTGCGGTGAACGAGTCTCGTCGCATTGGCGAGGCTCAGGTCCGAGCATATCTCACATTTGAAAAGCTTGAATGCCGGAGAGCGCCCGATGGAGTATCCTTCAAGGCTACTGTCAAAAATAGTGGCAGTTCACCGGCGCTTGCCGCGCAGATTATCATCACGATAATCCACAAGGATGGCTCGAAATCCAATATCGAGCCACTTGAAGAGCATACTATCGGAGCCCAATCTCTGGGCGAATTTGCCGAATGCTTCTGGCTCTATGACAGCGCAATCGACAAGGGAGTTATCATTGTAGAGGTGGCTGTTGGCTACGCTGATGTATTCGGAGGTCTGAAAAAGATTCATGATAGATTCGCCCTCGCACCGGTCGATTTAGAGGACAAATTTACGCAGATGGTTCCTGGTCGGCATATCGCCAGCTACATCAGAGCTTCGCAGTCCAAAACAGCTCCCATTGACAACAGCCAGCAAACAACAATCGCCGAAGGCCACAATCCCAGCGATTAACCGATGGCTAAAGCCGGCGCGTCGATTGCATTTTGCTTAGTTCGCCTGCCTCCCCACTGGCCATTCCCCCCATCCCTCGCTAACGCCGCCCCATGCCAGAACTCCCCGAAGTTGAAACCACCGTCCGTGGTCTGCGCCAAGTCCTTGACGGGCAGCGGCTGACGCATGTTGAGGCGCGGCGGGCGGATTTGCGGTGGCCGTTTCCGGTGGATCTGCGGCAGCGGATGCAAGGCGCGACGGTCACGAGCCTTGGGCGGCGGGCGAAATATGGGCTGATCCATACCGACCGGGGGGACACGATGGTGTTCCACCTTGGTATGTCGGGGCGCTGGCGGATTGATCCCGACGAGATCGGCAAGCACGGGCATCTGGTGGTCGAGACGGCGGGCGGGAATCGGCTTGTGCTGGATGACCCTAGGCGCTTTGGCTCTGTGGATCTGGTGCGGACCGATGCGGTCGACCTCTATCGCGGCTTTGTGAGCATGGGGCCGGAGCCGCTCGACGATCAATTTACTGCGCGCGTGCTCGCCAAAGCGCTGGAAGGGCGGGCGGCGCCGATCAAGGCGTTGCTGCTCGATCAGCGGATCGTGGCGGGTCTTGGCAATATCTATGTGTGTGAGGCGCTCAACATGGCGGGCATCGCGCCGGGCCGGGCCGGTAGGCAGATTGCGACCGCGCGGCTAGAGAAGCTGGTGGGGGCCGTCAAAGAAGTGCTGGCGGCCGCGATTGAGGCGGGCGGCTCTACCCTGCGTGATTATGCGCGGCCCGATGGGGAACTGGGCTATTTTTTCAAGCAATGGCGCGTTTATGGGCGAGAGGGCGAGGCGTGCATCTGCGGTTCGGTCGTCCAGCGGCGGGTGG
>CAJBSR010000171.1 GCA_903958285.1 uncultured Sphingomonadales bacterium | reverse complement strand
GCCCGCGTCGATCAGCTTGGGTTTCAGCAATTCCCAGTTCGACGTATTTTCCTGCGTCACGCCATTGATGACGAAGGTCGGCGTGCCTTGCACCTTGAATTCGCGGACGCCCTTGTCGGTCAGCGCGACGAGGGCATCGATCGCCTTGGCATCGGCGAGGCAGGCCTTGGCCTTTTCTTCCGGAATGCCGCGCTGGCGGACAAACTCGACCAGACCCAGTTTGTCGGCAAGGGCCGTTGGCAGCTGGGCAGGCGTCATCGCCTGAAGCGCCTTCTGGTCTTCGGCCGTGAGCGCCTGTGCCTTGCCCAGCCAGTCCCGCTGTGCGGCGAACAGCTGTTCGGCAAGCGGGAAGAAGGGACCAGCGCCGCTGCAACGCGCCAGCAGCGCCGCCGGAATATCGAGGCCGTTCAGCAGGAAGGTCCGGAACTCATAGGACACACTGCCCTTGTCGATCATGGCCTTCAGTTCCACTGAAGATTGTTCGGAGAATTCGGCACAGTGCGAACAGGTGAGCGCGCCATATTCGATAAGCTTAACAGGCGCATTGGGGTTACCCATCAACATGCCGCCATCGGGCGTTACAGCCGTGGTTTCCGTCCATTTGGCCCCCGTAGGCGCCGTCACGGCAGAAGCACCGCCAGAGGATCCGCTCTTGTCTGCCGCTTTGTCATTGCAGGCAGTGATCAGCAGCAGCGCCGATGTTGCGAGAAGCAGTTTCTTCATATGCATATCCCTTACCGAAGGCCCAGCGTGGTGCGCAGGGCAGTGTCCATATCGGCCCATTCCGAACTCTTTGGGCCGGGCTTGTTGTTGATGAGGAAGGTGGGCGTTGAGTTGATCTTCCGCACCTCGACCGCGTCTTTGGTCATGGCGATCACGGTCTTGTGCATCTGGGGCGCAGCAAGGCAGGCGTTGGCCTGTGCCGCGGTCACACCCTTGGACTGGGCAATGGCGAGCAACCCGCTTTCCTTGGCGATCATCTGCAATTGCGGGATGAGCTTCATGGTTTGAAGCGCCTCGCCCTGCTTGGCCACCAACACCTGCGCGTCGGCCATCCAGACAGCTTGGCGGCTCATGATCGCTTCGGTGAGGCTGAACACGCGGGACGGGCCACCACAGCGGGCAAGGAGGGCGGCGGTCAGGTCAAAGGGATCGCGTACCAGATTGCGCAGTTCAACCGAGACCAATCCCTTGGCGACATAATCGCGCTTCAGGGGGACGGCCGCCTCTTCGGTAAAATGCGCGCAGTGGGAACAGGTGTAGCTGAGATATTCGACCAGCCGGACCTTGGCCTTGGGATTGCCCATAACGAACGACCCGGCGGGGGTTGTTGTGACCATCGCCGTGTAATTCTGGGCTGAAGCCGGAAGGGCGACGCCCAGCATCAGGGCCAAAGCGAGAAGAAGGCGACGGATCATCGGATTTTTCCAAGTACAGGAATGCCCACCGGCGCGCTGTTGGCGACGCCTTGGGCCAAAGAGGAGAGCACCGCCCGCAGTTCCGGGTCGGCGATTTCACGCAAGGAATCACCGATCTCTGCTGGTACAGCGCGCAATTCGGGTGTTTTTGGTTTGACCTTCAGCCGCGCAATGCTGCCCTGTTTCAGGGTGATGCGCGCCACAGCGGCATAGCCGAAAAAGCGGTTCACCCGCTCAATGATCACAGGCTCGACATGCTGCATCATCGGGCCAAAGGCACGCTCTACGATGAGCGTCAGCGTGCCGTCTGATTTCTTGCCTTGTGGAAAGCGGATCGATTCCGGGGCTGAGACCTCGGCATATTTGTCGCCTGCAATTTCGGTCCAGCGGCTGACGATGGAGGCTTGGATGAAGCCGAAGCGGCGGAACGCGGCCTGCCCGACGTTTGGCACAAGGTCTGCCACGCGGCGGGCGGGGCCTCCCCGCGGCCGTTCTGCGACGGGCGAACGCTGCTTGTCTTTTGCCATTGATCACCCCATGCCAGAGCCAGCCATGCACGTCGAGACACCCCCCTTACTTACCAACAAGATTCTGGCGCACTATGACGCGAATGCGCGGGTTTTGCCCTGGCGCAGTCCGCCGGGCGCGCCAGCGCCGGACCCGTATCGCGTCTGGATGTCGGAAGTCATGCTTCAGCAGACAACGGTTGCCGCGGTGAAAGCCTATTTTGAAAGGTTTACAACGCGTTGGCCCGATGTCCGTGCGCTCGCCGCTGCGGACGATGCCGATGTCATGGCCGAATGGGCGGGGCTTGGCTATTATGCCCGGGCCCGCAACCTCCTCGCCTGTGCCCGCATGGTGGCGAATGAGCATGGCGGCCTGTTTCCCGATAGCGAAGAAGGCCTGCGCCGCCTGCCCGGTATCGGTCCTTATACCGCCGCTGCCATTGCCGCGATTGCCTTTGGCCGGCGGGCCGTGGTGGTGGATGGCAATGTGGAGCGCGTCATCACCCGGCTCTACGCCATCGAGACGCCCTTGCCTGCTGCCAAGCCCGAGATCGGGGCGCTGATGGACGCGCTGACGCCGGACGACCGGGCGGGGGATTTTGCGCAGGCGATGATGGATCTGGGCGCGACGGTCTGCACGCCGCGCAATCCGACCTGTATCCTGTGCCCGGTGGCGGAGGCGTGCAAAGGCCGGACGGAGGCGGAGCGGTATCCTGTCAAACGCGCCAAGCCCTTGAAGCCGGAACGGTCCGGCGTGGCCTGGTGGATTGAGCGCGATGGGGCGGTGTTGCTGGTCCGCCGACCGGACAAGGGACTGCTCGGCGGGATGCGCGCGCTGCCCGGATGTGACTGGCGTGGCACGGGCGTGGCACCAGCGTCGGACACAGATTTGGAGTCATTGGGGCAGGTGACCCATGTCTTCACCCATTTCCGCCTGACGCTGGATGTCGCCCGGCGGACATCGGCGCCTAATACGGTGGCGATGGAGGCCTCCACATGGTGGCCGATTGACCGGCTCCATGAAGCCGGACTACCTACGGTCTTCGCGAAGGCCGCAAAATTGGCCATGAGCAGGAGAGACGCGTGACCCTAATTCTTAATCGCCGCCATTTCATGGGGGCCTCGGCCCTGACTGCAGGCCTTGCCGGAGCACCGGCCTTCGCCAACATGCCGCTCACGCCGAAGGTCGCTCCTTGGTCTCCGGTTACGGCGGCGCTGCAGGGCTTTGTCGATAAGAAATATGTGCCCGGCGCCGCGGGCGCCATTGGGCGGGGCACGTCGGATGCGGACTTCCTATCTGCTGGTGAACTCGCCTTTGATAATCCGACGGCGGTGACCGCGGATTCGCTGTTCCGCTGCTATTCGATGACCAAGCCGATCACCGGCATGGCGGCGATGATGCTGATCGAAGATGGCAAGTTGAAGCTGGATCAGAATATCGCGGACTTCATTCCCGGCTTTGCCAATCCGATGGTGATGATTGACCCGACAAAGAGCCTTGAGGCGCGCCCGTCGCGCGCGCCGATCACGGTGCGCAACCTGATGACCCACACAGCGGGTCTGGGCTATACGATTGTCACCAAGGGGCCGCTGCTCGATGCTTATGTGAAGCTTGGCCTCACACCGGCCTCTGCCTCGCGCAAGCCATTGCCCGGCCAGCCCAATGTGCCGACCGCGCCTAGCCTTGCTGAATTTGCCGACCGGTTGGCGACGCTGCCGCTGATCGCGGATCCGGGCACCAAATGGAGCTATTCCGTCAGCCTCGATCTTCTCGGCCGCGTCATTGAACTCGCCAGCGGTCAGCCCTTTGACGCCTTCCTCCAGCAGCGCATCTTCACGCCACTCGGCATGACGAGCAGCTGGTTCCAGGTGCCGGAAAGCGAAATGAAGCGGCTGACCACAAATTATTTCCAAGCGCCCTTTGGCGCCTTCCCGATCGATCCCGGCAATGCCAGCGTCTATTTTGACAAGCCGGCCTTCCCCTTTGGCGGGGCGGGACTTGTGTCCAGCCCGCGGGACTATGACCGGTTCCTCGCCATGTTGATGGGCGAAGGCGCGATTGGGTCCACGCGGATTATGAAGCGGGAGACCGCGCAGCTGGGCATGTCCAACCTCGTCCACCCGGACACAAAGATGGAGAGCTTTGTGACAGGCCAAGGCTTTGGCGCGGGCGGGCGCGTGACGCTGAACCCCGGCAAGAATGGCGAAGGCGTCGGCACCTTTGGCTGGGGCGGCGCTGCCTCGACCATCGGTTGGGTGGACCGGACCAAGGGCATCCGCGCATCGGGCTGGTCGCAGATCATGACGATGGGGGATCAGCCCTTTGTCGATGGCTTCAGCAAGTCCGTTTACGCAAGTCTGGCCAACTGATGCCAAATCCAGGATTTACAGGCTCTCCCCTCAACCGCGTTGATCACATAAGGCAAGATCTGGAGGCGTTTAACCGCCTGCTCAACGACTGGCGCGGGCGCGTGCTCGGGCTGGACGGGCTGGATCCCATGGTGTCGGCTGAAGGGACTTTGGTCTGGCAGGGCATGGCTGATGTCTCGCTCGATCTCGAACTGATCCTGCTTGGCCTGCATGAGGACAAGCCGCATTTTGTGCCCATCGTCGAAGCTAAGGGCGGTCCGCCGCGGTCGCCTGCTGTGTGGCTTGCGCTGGCGACATTGCCGGCGGAAGAAGCCGCGATCTATGGCACGGCGCGCAGCCTGATTGACTGGCACAATGGCCATCGCTTCTGCGGCCAGTGCGGCGGAGAAACCAAGACGTTCCGGGCTGGCTGGGGCCGCAAATGCGGCAGCTGCAACAAGGAACATTTCCCCCGCACCGACCCGGTCGTCATCATGCTGGCCGAACATGAGGGCAAGGCGCTTGTTGGTCGGCAGGCGGCTTGGCCCAAGGGCAATTACTCCGCGCTCGCCGGCTTTCTGGAGCCGGGTGAAAGCGTGGAGGAGGCCGTGCGCCGGGAAATCCATGAGGAGGCCGGCATCACCTGCGGTGCAGTGCGCTATGTCACCAGCCAGCCTTGGCCCTTTGGCGGATCGCAGCTGATGATCGCCTGTATTGCCGAGGCGACCAGCACCGACATTGTGATGGACACCAATGAGCTGGAAGACGCGATGTGGATCACCAAGGACGACGCCCGCGCCGCCCTTGCCGATGCGCCGGATAAGAAGTTTGGTGCGCCGCCGCCCTTCGCCATCGCCAACACCCTGCTGCGCCGCTGGGTGGCGGAGTAAAGTCCCCGGTACTCTGGCTGTGCTCCGGACTTGTTCCGGAGCCTAGGGCCACCTGCAAGAAGGTTTGGTTCATGCAGGGGCGCAGATGTTTGCTGTCTCCGAATCTAGAGCGATTCACCCCTAGGCTCCGGCTCAAGGCCGGAGCACTAATTTGCTCGAATTACCCACGTTTGCGGGCCTGCTTGTACGTTCCCAGCAACCGCACCGTGCGCGAATAGAAGCTCAGTTCTTCGAGCGCGCGGGCGACGGCGGGGTCTTCGGGATGGCCTTCAATATCGGCAAAGAAGGTCGTCGCGGCAAAGCTTGCGCCGCGCTGATAGCTTTCCAGCTTGGTCATATTGACGCCGTTGGTCGCAAAGCCGCCCATCGCTTTGTAGAGTGCCGCGGGGACGTTCTTCACCTCAAAGATGAAGGTCGTCATGACAGCACCTTCATTGGGCACGTCGGGCGCTGTGCGGGCAAGGCGCACGAAGCGGGTCATATTATCGTCTGAATCTTCCAGCGCCTCAGCCAGCGTGTTGAGGCCGTAAATCGCCGCTGCCCCCGGCGGGGCAATGGCGGCAACGGCGGGGTCGGCCAGTTCGACTGCGCGGGCAGCGGCGCCTGCGGTGTCGGGAAAGGGCACAGGCTCAATATTCCGGCTGCGCAGCCAGTGGCGGCACTGGCCCAGCGCCTGCGGATGGCTGATCGCCTGACGCACGCCCTCCAGCGGGCCGGTGCCCATCAATGCGTAACGGATCGGCAGGAAGAACTCACCGGTGATGACCAGCCCGGATTCGGGCAGCAAAAAGTGGATGTCCGCCACGCGCCCATGGAGCGAATTTTCAATGGGGATGAGCGCGCTTCCCGCTTGCCCGTCCCGCACAGCATCAATCGCATCTTCAAAGCTGTAGCAAGGCAAAGCCAGCGCTTCAGGCGTGTCTTGCAGCACAGCGATATGCGAATTGGCCCCCGGCGCGCCCTGAAAGGCAACGGCGCGGTCCGGTTCGGCAGCAGCAGCGGCCTCCATTGCGGCAACGATGGGCTGGGCGGGGGCAGGATATCGGTTCATGTTGCGGAACCGCTTACGGCTGTGACGGCAACGCTGCAAGCGTGCTTGCGGTGCGCGCAATGGACGGCTAAGGCGACGGCGATTCCATTTTCGGGCCAAAAGAGCAGGGATTTCGACGGGCATGAGCGATAGCGATCAATTCAACACCATCGCAGGCTGGACACTGGCTGCGGGCATCGTGGCACTGGGCGCGACGATCGTGACCGGCCAATTGTTCAAGCACCATCCGGTTGAATCTGGTGGCTATGCTGTGGAAAGCGCCGATGGCGGCGCTGAAGGTGGTGCTGCCAAGGATCCGCCAATTGCTTTGCTGATGCAGACCGCCGACGCCACCAAGGGTGCCGAAGTCTTCAAGAAGTGCGCGTCGTGCCACACCATCAATAATGGCGGCGCCAATGGCATCGGCCCGAACCTATGGGGCGTGATGGGCAAGAAGCACGGTCACATGGCTGGTTTTGCCTATTCGGCCGGTATGCTCGCAAAGCCCGGTAACTGGGACTTTGAAGGCATGAATGAATGGCTCAAGTCACCCAAAAAATATGTCGAAGGCACCAAGATGAGCTTTGCTGGTCTGTCCAAGCCGGAAGACCGTGCCAATCTGATCGCCTATCTGAACGCGGAAGGGTCTAACTTGCCGCTTCCGGCTGCACCTGCGGCTGAAGCGGCGCCAGCCGAAGCAGGCGCTGCCAATGCAGCCGCTCCCGCAGAAGTGAATGCGGCGGCACCTGCCGCCAAGTAAGCGCGACATACATCTGATTGAGGAAGGGCCCGGATTTCCGGGCCCTTTTTCGTTTTGGAGAACCGAGTTTTAAATCCGCGCCGTTCGCCCTGAGCTTGTCGAAGGGCCGTCCTTCTTCCTCGCCCTCAGGTGTCCAGAAAAGAACAGGGCTTCGACAAGCTCAGCCCAAACGGAATTGATTGGCGCTCTGCTCGTCTCGCACTAGCCTTCTTCGTAAAAGGTGCGGATGCAGTCCCAGGCTTCTTCGGCGCTGTCGACATAGCGGAACAGCTTGAGGTCTTTCTCCCCGATCACGCCGTGCTTCACCAGCGCTTTGAAATCGACGACATCTTCCCAGAAATCACGACCGAACAGGAGCACCGGCATGGGCTTGATCTTGCCTGTCTGGATCAGGGTCAGCAGCTCGAACGTCTCGTCAAATGTGCCGAACCCACCGGGGAAGACGGCAACCGCGCGGGCGCGCAGCAGGAAGTGCATCTTACGCAGCGCAAAATAGTGGAACTGAAAACTCAGCTCCGGCGTCATATAGCTGTTGGGCACCTGCTCATGCGGCAAGACGATGTTGAGGCCAATCGAGTCGGCCAGCACATCATTCGCGCCGCGGTTGGCCGCTTCCATGATGGACGGCCCGCCGCCCGAACAGACGACAAAATGCCGCCACCCATCATCATCGCGCGGAATGCGGCTGGCGATTGTGGCGAGCTTGCGCGCTTCGTCATAGTGCGGGGAGAGTGATTCGAGGTTGGCGGCAATGTCCGGGTCAGGGTGCGGAGACGCCACACCCGGCTCCGGAATGCGGGCCGAGCCGTAAAAGACGAGGGTGGATTTGATCTTCGCCTCATCGAGCAGCAACTCAGGCTTCAGCAGTTCCAGCTGAAAGCGCACTGGGCGCAAATCTTCGCGCAGCAGGAACGCATCATCCTGAAACGCGAGCTTGTAAGACGGGCTTTCGGTCTGGGGGGTGGAAAGAGCATTCTTGGCGGTTTCCGCGTCCTGCGCGGCGCGCGCGAAGACCCGCGCGGGAATTTTTCTCTCTGTCATTTGGCCAAGTCTATGGGCGTTGTGCCTCAGCGGCAATAGGGACGCCCACCCAAGTCGACATGCAAATGATCGCGGTGGGCAAAATTATAGTCGGGGCTGAGCACGGTCAGGAACCGCTTGCATGCATCGTTGCGGATGGCGCGGAGAAAGCCTGCCTCATCGCCTTTGCCCTGCCAGCCGCCCAGCACCGTCACGCGTCGGCCATCAGCAAGCACGAAGCCTGCGACGTCAATCGCATTGGCATAGGCATGTTCGGACAGTTTATTGGAGGCCACGCCCTTCACCTGACGGCAGGCATAGCTGCCCATTGTCTCCACGCGGACGACAGGGGAGCCTAAAATCTCCCGCGCACGCGTCTGCACTGGCCCGCGCACCCATCCGGCAAAGGCGCGCGCCAGCGGGCATTGTGTCGCGCGCAAATTGGAGATGGAGGCACCAGCGCCGGTCATCAGAACGGAGTTGATCGCAGAACAGCCGCCATTGCCCACAAAATCGGACAGCACAGAGAACTTCACGCCCATGCGCGATAGATCTGCGACGCACTGGCGCATGGTTTCACTGTTCGGGCGCGGCGGCGCATGCGGCCCGCGCGCATGACGGTCAGACGGCGGTCCGACACAGCCGGAAAGCAGCGCCGCGAGCAAGGCGATCACAAGAAAAAGGGGGCCATGGCGAACCATGACCCCCTGTGTTTCCGGACGGATGAACACCGCCTTGATGGCCTTAGGCAGGAAGGCCGCTAATGGCCTTCACTTCCATGAAGTCCCGCAGACCAAAGATGCCCGCTTCGCGACCATTGCCCGACTGCTTATAGCCACCGAACGGTGCGCCCGGTGACGGGCCCCAATTGTTGATGGCGACATTGCCTGCACGCAGCTTTGGCGCGATTTCGGCAGCCTTGGCCGGATCCCCCGAAATGGCAGCGGACAGACCATATTCGGTATCGTTGGCGATATCGATCGCTTCTTCAAGGTCCGAATAGGTGATGACAGCGGCGACCGGGCCAAAGATTTCTTCCTTGGCGATGCGCATGTTGCGCGTGACGCCGGAGAAGACCGTCGGCTTGATGTAATAGCCACGGTTGACGTTGGACGGCAGGCCAACGCCGCCGGTTTCCACCTTGGCACCTTCATCGATGCCGGACTGGATCAGGCCCTGGATCTTTTCATACTGCGCCTTGTTGACGACGGGGCCGATGTGACCGCCTTCGGCCAGCGGATCGCCAACCTGAATGCTTTCCATGATGCCCTTGATGACGCCAATGGCTTCGGCTTCCTGATCCTTATGGACGAGGATACGGGCGGGCGAAATGCAGCTCTGGCCGGAATTGATCCAGACGCCGGAAACCGTCGCAGGCAGCGTCGCCTGAAGGTCGGCACCCGGCAGGACGAGGTTCGGCGACTTGCCGCCCAGTTCCTGATGGACGCGCTTGACGGTGTCAGCCGCCGACTTGGCGACCATGATGCCGGCACGGGTGGAGCCGGTGAAGCTGACCATATCGATGTCAGGATGCGCGGAGATGGCTTCGCCGACGGTCATGCCATCGCCTTGGACGAGGTTGAAGACACCGGCGGGTACGCCCGCTGCATCCATGATTTCGGCAAAGATCGCCGCGTTGCCGGGGCATTCTTCCGACGGCTTCAGGATCATTGTGTTGCCGGCGGCAAGGCACGGCGCGACCTTCAGTGCGATCTGGTTGAGCGGCCAGTTCCAAGGCGTGATGAGGCCCACAACGCCCATGGGTTCGTAAACGACCTTGGCGGCACCGGCCTGTTCGGTGAAGTTGAAGGTCTTGAGCGCTTCCAGCGTGCCCATGAAGCCGCCGATGCCAGCGCCAACCTGTGCGGTCGAGGCGAAGCTCAAAGGCGCGCCCATTTCGTTCGACATGGAGGCCGCGAGATCACCGGCGCGTTTCTTATACTCTTCAACGACACGCTCCATCAAAGCGATACGCTCTTCGCGGGTTGTCTGGCTGAAGGTCTTGAAGGCTTCCTTGGCAGCGGCGACGGCTGCATCGACATCGGCCTTGGTGCCCAGCACGATTTCGGTGCAGGCCTCTTCGGTCGATGGCGAAATCACCTGATGGCGCTTGCCACCGTTGCTGTCGACCCACTGGCCGTTAATGTAGTTCTTCAGATAGCTGTCCATGTCTCTCTCCTTGAATGTCGTAAGTCGAATCCCGTGAGTCGCTGGCGCGACGTTCAGGTTTCGATGTGGGACTTTTTACGTAAACGTCAACGCCCAACGCATCTCTTTTCGCGGCATCAACGTGCCGTCAGCGCTTTTCGCGCGAAAGCCGTGACATCATAATGGCTGCGCGCTTGGCCTGTGTTTTGATGCTCAGCAGATCGACCGTTTCGCCCGGCGTGTGATCGCCGCGGCTATAGGGGCCAAGGCCCGCAATGCTGTCCACATCATTGGCCACGAAAGAGATATCCCCCGCGCCGCGCTTCAGGGGGTCAAGCACCGGCATTTCAGGCAGGCCCATATCGGTGTTGATGGCGTTCAGCCGGTCGAGCAGCGCCTTGTTGCCCGGGGTCGGCGCCATGGCGGGATAGCCGCCTTGTTCAAAGGTGATGGTCGCTGATGTCAGCGGGGCGTGGGCGGCGACAATGGTGGACATCTTCGCTTTCACCCGCTCGGTCTGCTCCTGCGAGAGTGTGCGGAAATCGCCGCGCGCAATCGCGATTCCGGGGATGATGTTGGTCTTGCCCTTGGCCGACGCGCGCACGCCATCGGCATCGAGCGAAGCCTCTTGCCCGCCTGCGATCAGTCCCACGTTGAAGGTGAGGTTCGGCTCGGGAAGGTCGGTGCGGAAACGGGTGATGATCCGGCTGATCTCATAGATCGCGCCATCGCCTGCGGCGGCGCTGAAGATGCCGGAACTGTGCCCGGATTTACCAGTCGCTGTCAGCGTCCAGCTGTTGGAAGACCGCCGCGCGATCGACCCCATATCGCGGCCATCCTCGCGGACCAGCCCTTCAAAATCGAGCGCGGCGTCAGACCGCTTGCCGGCGGCGATCAGGTCGGCGCGCGCAATGGAAATGGGGTCGCCCGAATCCTCTTCGTCCCCCGTCATATGGATTTCGATATTGGCGTCTTTCAGCGTGCCTGCCGCCTTCATGGCGCGCAGGGCTGCGACGATGGTGACCATGCCGCCCTTGTCATCGCCCGCGCCCGGCCCTTCGGCCTCATCCATGCCGGCTTTGGTCAGTCGTTTGAAGGTCTGGAACGGCGAATCCTTTTCAAACACCGTGTCGAGATGCGCGATCAGCAGCATCCTCTTGGTGCCCGCCTTGCCTTTCTTGGTGGCGATCAGATGCCCCGCGCGCTTGGCAGCGGTCATTGGCACCCAGTCCACCTTGAAGCCCAAAGGCTCCAGCTCTGCCCGCATCATCCGCCCGACGATCTCCACGCCCTCGAGGTTCATCGATCCGGAATTCTGGTTCACCAGCCGTTCGAGCAGACCGACGGTGCGTTCATATTCAGCATCGACTGTCGCGGCCATCTTCGTTTCAGCAGGCGTCAGCGCAGCAGGCGCTGGCGCTGCAAAGAAGAGCAGCAGGCCAAGGGCGATCGGGCGGGTGAAGGTGCGGGTCATATTTGTCTCCGATAGCGTTTGGAGACTGTGTGACGTCACGCCCCCTGCATGACAAGAGCGAGGAAGCCCAAAACCAAACGCCCGGAGGTTTCCCGCCGGGCGTCCTGCCGGGTCGAAGGGCAGGGGTCGTTCCGCACGCAGGAGCGGAAGCGATGCTGATTTTTTACGCGATGATGGGTTTTGACCGCGCCCGCAGGGTGAAGCCGATCATGCCAAATCCTGCGAGCATCAACGCCCAGCTTGCCGGTTCGGGAACGCCCGCCGCAATCGTTGGGGTGAAAACCAAATTGTCGATGCCGCCAATATCATTGTAGAAGGTCAATCGCAGCCGATAGACTTTGCCAAGAGAAGAAATATCAACGGTGTGATTGCTGCTGTTGTCGAAATCGACGCTGCTTATCCAATCGTCAGTTTCGTTGTAGCCCGCGAGGTTGAAATTTCCGAAAACCCGGCCAGTCCGCGTCAGTCGAATGAGGTCCACAGAAACCGGTGTAAAGGCCTGCCCTGTCGAAAGGGTGAAGTTGAAATACTGGCCCTGCGTTTCAATCGGACCGCCAACCATGACGCCGCCTGACGCAAAAAGGGGCCGATCTTGTTCGGATCCCATTTTCAGGCCATTTTCCGAATAGGAGGGCCCTGGTGACAGGCCATCTGGCAAATCGTCAAACGTCATCACCGCTGCAGATGTAGATGTCGCAAGTGCCGCGAAGCCAATGGCTGGGATGGCACGAAGAAGGGACTTCATCATTGGAACTTACCTTTTCTTTCTGACGTAAATTTGATGTGCTTTTGTCGTCATGTTTTGTGAGGTTGCCTGCATGACATTCCTTCTTTGGATCAGGCTTTCGCGGCCCTTAGCGGCGTCCGCCGACAGTTCCGCAAGGCGAGGCCGGTTGCTGCAAAGCCGAACAGCAACATCGCCCAGCTGTCTGGTTCGGGGACGCTGCCCAAGGCGGGAAGGGTATAAGTGTGGCCGCTTTGCGAGACCAATGTTACGCCGGGCGTCAGAACGGTGAAATAGGTGTGTGCTGTGTTCGCAGCGTCAGCAGAGGCACTGCCCATCGCACGGAGGTGGGTATTGCCGGAAGTCAGGCCGCTCGCGCTCGACAGGCGACCATAGACGAGGTTGTTGACGCCCGGTGCCATATCGAAGTCATAGGAGCGGTAATTGCGACCGACCCGGAGCGCCTTGTCCTGATAGGGAGAGCAGTAGCCGAGAGCCGGATTTCCAGTCAGGTTGAACTCAGCAACCCCGCAGGCGTCGGCTGTGAACAAGGGTGCCGAGAAGCGGGAGACAATGCCGCTTGAAGCATAGTTTCCGGTGTCGAGCTCAGCGGTAAGCTCATGAATGTCGATAATCTGTGTCACACGCACACGGACCATTTCGCCCGGCAGGAATCCGAACGGGTCGAAATAGATTTGATCGTACCATGTACCTTCGGCGTGCGCGCCAAGTCTGCTGCTCACAGCGCCAGTGCCGTCAACGCTGGTCCTCACGCCGATGCTGCCAATCTCTCCGCGGACGAAGGATGTTGCTGCGCTATCTGGCAGTTGAATGCTGACAGTTTGCCCGGGGGTCAGAAAGCTGAAGCCAGTGCCACTGCAGCGGTCAGAGCCGCCGCCGACTCGCAGGCTGCCACAATCGATGTTGGCTGTGACTTGTGCGTTGGCCGGTGCGGGTAGGCTGGCGTTGAAGCCCATGGCCGCAAGAAATATTGCAAAGCATTTCTGGGACTTGCTTACAATCAACGCCATTTCATTCCCCCTGACTTAACTAAACGCTTCCGACGCGCCTAATATGTCGGCAGCGAAGGTAATATTCCCCCTGCGCGGAATGGTTTCTGCGTCGGGTTTTGTTTTGGGGGTTTATGCTCGTTCGGAAATCGGAATCCGGCGCCATGTTCAAGCGCCGCGCATTGGAACGCATTCGCCTGTTGTGCGGATGCGGGGCGGGCATGGAGGCGATTGCACCGGCATTGTGCGAGGCGCTGCATGATCTCATCGACACCGAAGCCAATGCGGTGTTCTGGGTCGACGAAAATGGCGTGCCTTCGGGCTATCATCACGACAATGCGCCGGCCGAGCTCAAGGACTTTTACGTATGCAATTTCGAGGCGCTATTTGCCGATCCCACCCAGTTCAGCATGATTGCCCTGCTGAAAACGATGGAGCCATCCGTTGGGCGTGTCCTCGGCGATGCGGGCATGAAATGGGTGTTGGAAAGCAACGTCCATAAATATCTGTGTGCGCCGCTTGGTCATTATCATGCGCTGGATATGCGGATTGACCATGAGGGCCGGGGCCGCGCCGCTTTCTGTTTTTGGCGCGGGGAAAGCGATCCATATACGCCGGACGATGTCACCATCTTGCAGGAGGTGCAGCCGCTACTTCAGTCCGCCGTGGCGCAGGTGCCTCATATGGTTCGGTGGCGGGGGCTGAGCAGTCGCACCGCGCATTTCATCACCGATGCCGCAGGGCGGGAACTGCGGTCCATTGATGCTGAAGCCGACCGGACATTGGCGGCCAGCCATTTGCTCAGCCAGAATGTGGCGGCGCAGCCACCGTTGCGGGAAGCGCCGGGATTTGCGGCGCAACTGTCGGCCATGCTGGCAACGCAGGAACAGGCGGAGATGTCTGTGGCGGTTGCTGGCGGACGGCTGCTCGCACGGGCGACGTGGTCTCGCATCATTTCCGCAGGGGAGGCTGCGTCCCAAATGCTTGTGACCATTGACCGACAAGTTTGCACCCCGGTTTTGGTTGCAAACTACGTCGCTGCGTTGCCCCTTACCTTTCTGCAGAAACGTATTGCGCTGTTCGCCATATTGGGTGGGGAAAGGTCCGCATGTGAGGTGGAAATTGGTGTTGGCTCAGAGGCGCTCAAAAAGCATTTGCGCACGATCTTTGAGTGTGCCGGCGCGTCTCAATGGTCGGAGCTGGCGTTGATCGAAGGGGAATTGCTGGAGCAGGAGAGGGTTGCCCTGAAAGCGGCCTAGCCGCCATCCCAAAAACAAAACGTTCGGCCAAAACAAAACGCCCGGAGGTCTCCCTCCGGGCGTCCTGCTGTCCGTTGGACGGATCGAATAGCGCTTACGCGCTGTAGTACATGTCGAACTCGACGGGCGATGGGGTCATTTCCCAACGCGCGACTTCGCCCATCTTGATGTCGATATAGGCGTCGATCTGTTCCTTGCTGAACACGTCGCCCTTCAGAAGGAAGGCGTGGTCGGCTTCGAGGGCTTCAAGCGCCTCACGGAGCGAACCGCAGACAGTGGGAACCTGGGCCAGTTCTTCCGGCGGAAGATCATAGAGGTTCTTGTCCATGGCATCGCCCGGGTGGATCTTGTTCTGGATGCCGTCGAGGCCGGCCATCATCAGTGCCGAATAGCACAGATAGGGGTTGGCCATCGCATCGGGGAAGCGGATTTCAACGCGCTTTGCCTTGGCACCGGCACCATAAGGGATGCGGCACGACGCAGAGCGGTTGCGCGCTGAGTAAGCGAGCAGAACAGGGGCTTCATAGCCCGGAACCAGACGCTTGTAGCTGTTGGTCGACGGGTTGGAGAACGCGTTGATCGCCTTCGCGTGCTTGATGATGCCGCCGATGAAGAACAGGCACATTTCCGACAGGCCGGCATAGCCGTTACCGGCGAAGAGCGGCTGACCCTTTTCCCAGATCGAGAAGTGGGTGTGCATGCCCGAACCGTTATCTTCCTTGATCGGCTTCGGCATGAACGTGGCTGTCTTGCCATAGGCTTCAGCGACCATGTGGACGACATACTTGTAGATCTGCATGCGGTCTGCGGTCTGCGTCAGCGTGCCGAAGGTCAGGCCGAGTTCGTGCTGGGCTGCGGCCACTTCGTGGTGGTGCTTGTCGCAAGGCAGGCCCATTTCGAGCATGGTCGACACCATTTCAGCGCGGATGTCCTGTGCCGAATCGACGGGCGCCACGGGGAAGTAGCCGCCCTTGGCGCGCGGACGGTGGCCAAGGTTGCCGCTGTCATAGTGCGTACCGGTGTTGGTCGGCAGTTCGATATCGTCGAGCTTGTAATAGCTGGTGTTGTAGCCGTTTTCGAACTTCACATCGTCAAACATGAAGAATTCGGCTTCCGGGCCGACATAGACGGTGTCACCGATGCCGGTGGACTTCAGGTAGGCTTCGGCGCGCTTGGCGGTCGAACGCGGGT
>CAJBSR010000170.1 GCA_903958285.1 uncultured Sphingomonadales bacterium | reverse complement strand
CTTGCCGAGGCCTTCGCCGTCGATACCCGCATTATTTGACGCGACCGTCAGGCCCTTCACGCCCGACGCTACGACGGCATCGATCAGCCGTTCAGGGATGCCGCACAGGCCAAAGCCGCCCGCAGCGATCAACATGTCATCGCGCAACAAGCCATCCAGCGCGGACGCAGCATCGGGATAGAGCTTTTTCATGGAATCAGTCTCCGCAGTTCGACCCCGCGCCTAGCGGACACCGTGCGGAATTGCACCCGTTTAGGCGACATTTGCTCCAAAAAGAGATCCAATTCCCGCCGTCGCCGCCATCGCAAAGGCGCCCCAGAAGGTGACACGCAGCACAGCCTTGCCAACCGGGGCGCCGCCCATCTTCGCGCCGACCCCGCCCAACAGCGCCAAAAACAGGAGCGATCCCCCCGCAATCCAATAATCCACCGAAGCGCGCGGGGCGAGATAGGCCGCGAGCAGCGGGAGGGCTGCACCGATGGAGAAGGCGAGCGCCGACGCCCATGCCGCCTGAATGGGGCGCGCCGCCATTTCGTCTGTAAGGCCAAGTTCATCGCGCAAATGCGCCTTCAGCGCGTCTTTCGCCATCAATTGGTCGGTCACCTGTTCGGCAAGCGCCCGGTCCAATCCGCGTTTTTGGTAGATGGCGACCAGTTCCGCACGTTCTGCCGCAGGACTGTCCGCAAGCTCTGCCTTTTCCTTGGCGATGTCGGCTGCCTCGGCATCGGCCTGAGAGCTGACCGAGACATATTCCCCCGCCGCCATCGACATCGCGCCTGCGACAAGTCCGGCCGTTCCGGTCAACAACATGGTCGCGCTGTCGGCTCCAGCTGCCGCCACACCCAGCACGAGGCTGGATGTCGACACGATGCCGTCATTGGCGCCAAGGACGGACGCCCGCAGCCAACCGATCCGTTCCAGAAGATGCGTCTCGGTATGCCTGCGGGCCATGGGTCAATACTCCAGTTTGAGGCCGGGCCGGTTCCACCGCACTTTGGCCAGTTTGCCGGTGCCCGACAGGCATAACCAAGCATCCTTCATATCGTCCCCGCCAAAGCAGATATTGGTGGTGAAAATATCAGGCGTGGCCACAAATTCGACCAGTTCGCCTTCGGGTGAGATGACCGAGATGCCGCATTCCCCAATGGTTGCGACGCAGATGTTGCCATTGGCTTCCATCGCGAGGCTATCGAAGAATTTATAGCCCGCCGGACGGTAGATCGGGATGCCGGGTCCACCGGGGCCGGCCGCATCATCGACCTTGCCCGGTGCGATGACATTGAACGCCATCAGGCGGCAGGTATAGGTTTCTGCCGCATAGAGCCGCTTGCCATCCGGCGAGAGGCCAATGCCGTTCGGGTTGTTCGACGGGAAGATAACTTCTTCCAGAAAGCTGCCATCGGTCTTCCCATAGAAGATCCCGACAATGTCGTGGCAGCGCTTGGCATAGTCCACCTTGCCGTGGTCGGTGAACCAGAAGCCGCCATGGCTGTCAAACACGATGTCATTCGGCCCGCGCAGCACGCAGCCAAAATCGCCGGACTTGTAGAGGACTTCGACAGCGCCGGTATCGATATCGATCCGCTCGATCCGGCCGCCGGAATAATCATCGGCAATGCCGTGCGGCGCATATTCACCTTGAGGGCCGCGGGCCCAGTTGAAGCCGCCATTGTTGGTGCAATAGAGTTTGCCATCGGGCCCAAGCGCAAGGCCGTTGGGGCCGCCGCCGGGTTTTGCCACCACATCCTTGCGACCATCGGGCCACACCCGTGTGATCTGCCCCAGCGCGATCTCAGTCAGGATGACGCTGCCATCCGGCATCGCGACGGGACCTTCGGGGAAGGCAAGGCCGTCTGTTACAATCTCCATGAATATCTCTCCTGCTTGTTCTTGTTTCGAAACGAAACTTGGCAGGCAGATCGATGGAAGGAAAGACCCAAAGCAGATCAGACGTCATGCTTTGGGATCATCGCTATCTAATCCTTGTCTGAAACGACACGACAAAGCTTGGCTGCCCAGCCGCTGTCGCCCCGGCCATGGTTCCGGTTGGGCGGATGCACACATATCGGATCGTGGGGTCAAAGCCTGCGGTGGGCACATCGGTGCAGGCTGCAAAGTTGGCAGGGGCCGTTGCTGATCTGGACCAGCGTACGTCGGTGGCCGCATTGAAGGTCAGCCCACTCACTGGGATGCCGTTGGCGAATGTCACGGTGCTGGCGCCATTATACTCCAGCGTCGTCGGCAACGGATCGAGGATGAAGACTGTGCTGCTGTCGACACCCAGACTTCCGGAATTGGAGATATTGATGGAATAGCTCAGGACGGCACCGGGAATCAGCTTGGGGTTGGTCGTGCCGTTGACAGGATCAGAGAGGACAGTCGAGGATTTGACGGTCGTCAGCGAGGCATTGGCCGCCCGTGGTGTGTTTGTGACGGTGCAGGTGATCAGATCCCCAAGGATCGGCGTGATGGTCGCGGGAACAGCAAAGGCCGTCGTCGTGCCATTCCGCGCATTGGTGCACGACATGGTGGCGGTGTACTGGGACAGCACCGTGGAACCCGAGGCAGCTTCCGCAAAGGTGTAGGGCTGCCCGGCCGTCACTTGGAGGAGCGCTGTCGCGCCTGCGGTAACGGTCGTTCCCGTTCCGGTCGTCGTGGTCGAGGCAACAGACGTCGGCCCTTGGGCAATGCTCATCGTAAACTGGTCACTGGCAAAGCGTCGCCCCGTGCCACCAAGCGCCTTTTGGATGCGTAGGTGCGGAAAGGCTGTGTTTGTAAAGGTGCAGGCGATGGCATCGCCGAATTGAAGGGCCCCGAAGTTAAAACTCGTTGTCGCAACATTGGTTGGCAACGGCGTCGTCGATCCAACGGTTCCATTGGTGCAGGTCAGTCTGGGGCTGTAACTGGTGAGAGGGCTGACGCTGCCGGCAGCCATGGTCTCAGACAGCGTAAGAGGAACGCCGGAGGCCAGCGAGACCGCCGCCGCTGTAAACGGCCCCGTTCCGGTGCCCGTCGTTACGCCGGTTGCCAGGGTCGTTCCGGTCGACGTCGCGGTCACGTCGAACCTGAACTGATCAGCCGCGCTAACGCGTGCCCCGCTGATCACTTTTGTCAGCCGCATAGAGGCGAAGCGGACGGCAAACATCGCGCCTTGAAGACCGCCGCCAACCAGCGTCGTCTGCACCGTCGTCGGGCTGGTCGATCCCACAATATAGCCGCCGACCGTCCCCGGCACACCGGTTTCTGTAAACGTCTGCGTACCGATGCCGGTTATCGGAGGATAGGTCGTCCCGGTGATCGGGTCCACCTGATCGAGCAGCGTCCAATTGCCGCCGTTCGTGTTGAACGACAGCGATTCTCCGTCATTGGTCGATTCCGCGTCTGCCCCGACGAACATATAAGCGGTGACCGCGGGCGCACCGGGTGGCGGCGTAATCAGGATGTTGGAAATTGTGACCTGCGTCGTTCCCGCAGCCGATTGATAGAGGATCGGGCGGTTAGGGATGCCAAGAAAGGCGGTGTTCCCGACAGCAGCACCACCCCAAGAGGGCGCTGCAATAGACCTGATCGCGGCACCAGTTGTTCTGACTGTAAAGGTCAGAACGGCGCCATCGGACAGGGTGTAGCTGAAATTCTGGCCGGCGCCGGTCCGCGCAGTTGCATCGTTGTAGGCCGTGAAGTCCAGCCAGCAATAGGTCTGCCAGCTTGCAGGTGCGGTCCCTTGCGACGTCGCAGGCGCGCAAACAGCGGCGAGCGCGGACCCAGACCAGGTCATGACGAAAACAGCGAACAACCGCGCGATCAGGCGCGCAATTGCCAGCATCTTGTCGTTCCCCAACGCAGTCCCCCGGCTACTGGAGCCCCAAACTCGGGCCCGCACTCTGCGGCTTTGCTAAATGAAAACGGTGAATATATCCATAATGGACAGATTATGGCTGTTGCGTGGATGCCCTGTGAACCGCATGAGAGGCGCATGACCATCCGCTCTCTCTTTGCGACGCCCTTTTATGAAGGCGCACTCGACAATCCCGACCTGCTTGAAGAGCTTGAAGGCTCATGCCGCGCGCTGGAAGAGGACGATGTGGCCGGGCGTAACTGGTCCAAAGAGCATGGCTATAAGGGTTACACCTCCTACGCCTCGCTCAACGACCTCACGATCCGCGATCCCGCTTTTGAAGATCTGAAGCGCAGTCTCGATAAGCATGTTCGCGCCTTTGCAGAGGCATGCCATTTTGACCTTGGCCGAAAGCCAAAGCTCGATAGCCTATGGGTCAATGTCCTCAAGCCGGGCGGGACGCATAGCGGCCACATCCATCCGCACAGCATCATTTCGGGCACCGTCTATGTATGTGTTCCCAAAGGGTCAGGCGCGCTCAAGCTGGAAGACCCGCGCCTGTCTCGGATGATGGCCGCCCCTTCCCGCCTGCCGGATGCACCCCCCGAGTTTCAGCCCTTCATCTATGCCGAGCCTAAGGTCGGAACGATCTTCCTTTGGGAAAGCTGGCTGACGCATGAGGTCGTCCCCAGCAAGGCCAAGACAGACCGTATCTCGATCAGCTTCAATTACCGGTAAATTGGCGCTAACAAGGCGCATGACTCAAACCTACGACACCGAACTCAAGCTTTTCATCAATGGCAGTTGGAGGACCGGCGAAGGCCGTGACGAACATGCTGTCGTCAATCCGGCGACCGGCGATGCCATTGCCGCCGTACCGCTTGCGACAGCGGCTGATCTAGATGAAGCGCTCGCTGCCTCTGAACGAGGCTTCGTCACCTGGCGCGCCATGGACGTTGAGGCGCGCGGCGCCATCCTCCACAAGGTTGCAAGCCTGATACGCGAGCGCATCGAAGCCATCGCCGTCCTGCTCACGCTGGAGCAGGGCAAGCCGCTGACCGAAGCGCGCGGTGAAGTCGCGTCCTCGGCGGGGCTGTTTGACTATTATGCTGAAGAGGCCAAGCGCGCTCATGGCCGTGTCCTCATCCGCCCCACGGGGCAACGCTCCATCGTCATCAAGCAGCCGGTCGGCCCGACCGCGACGTTCACGCCTTGGAACTTCCCCGTCTATCTGATGACAAAGAAGCTGGCGGCAGCCCTTGCCGCAGGCTGTTCGGTCATCGCCAAGCCGCCCGAAGAGACGCCGGGCTGCACCTCTGCGCTCATGCGCTGCGTGATTGATGCCGGCGTTCCCGCCGATGTCGCGCAGCTTGTCTATGGTGTGCCGGATATGGTCAGCCGCCACCTGATCGGCTCCAAGACGATCCGCAAGATCAGCTTCACCGGCTCCATCCCGGTCGGCAAGCATCTGATGCGGCTGGCAGCCGACGGCGCGAAGCGTATCACGATGGAATTGGGCGGCCATGCCCCTGTGCTTGTTTTTAACGATTGCGATCTGGAAAAGACGCTCGACATGGTCGTCCCGCAGAAGTTCCGCAATGCGGGCCAAGTCTGCGTCTCACCCACCCGCTTCTATGTCCAGCGCGGCATTTACGACAAGTTTGTCGCCGGCTTTGCCGAACGCACCAAGAAGGTCACAACGGGCAGCGGCATGGATCCGGCCACCAACATGGGTCCGCTCGCCAATCCCCGTCGCCCCGATGCCATCGGCGCGCTCGTCGAAGACGCCCGCAAGAAAGGCGCCAAGGTTTTGGCCGGTGGCGAACGCGGTAATCAGGGCTTCTTCTTCCAGCCGACCGTGCTGGCCGATGTACCGCTCGAAGCCGATGTCATGTCGAACGAGCCGTTCGGCCCGCTCGCTTTGCTG
This sequence comes from uncultured Sphingomonadales bacterium, assembly GCA_903958285.1. GTDB lineage: Bacteria > Pseudomonadota > Alphaproteobacteria > Sphingomonadales > Sphingomonadaceae > Aquisediminimonas. Next base: position 1,295 of record CAJBSR010000170.1, on the reverse strand, counting down.
CGCCCCTTTGACACGTTTGACGACGCGATCGAGCAAGCCAACCGCCTGCCTTATGGCCTTGCCGCCTTTGCCTTCACGGAAAATGCGCGGCAGGCCAATATGCTGGGCGACGCCATTGAAAGCGGTATGGTCGGCATCAACACCTTTGCGATCTCCGTGCCCGATGCGCCCTTTGGCGGTGTCAAGGAATCGGGCTTTGGCAGCGAAGGCGGACCGGAAGGTCTGGACAGCTACCTCGTCACAAAGGCGATCCATCAGGCGTGAGCTGGTGGCCGGGGTCCGCCCGGTTTGATGATCAAGGTCAATGACACCCAACCGTGGCGCGCAGATGCTGTGCACGCTGTAAAACACGGCTGAGGAAAACATCATGCGCCAAAATGAAGGTTCACTCGACCGCACACTGCGCGTCATCGTGGGCATTGTCCTGATCGCCATGGTCTTTGTCGGACCCAAGGCTGCTTGGGGATGGATTGGGGTCATACCGCTGCTGACCGGACTGGTGGGCGTTTGCCCGCTTTATCGCTTGGTCGGGATGAGCACCTGCCCGCGCCGCTGAGCGTGGCCGATTTTCTGCAATAGCCAGTCGGCCCTGTCTGTCTTAAACGGCAGGCATGGCTTGTGGCTGGATATTGAGATGAAACGGCCCCTCTGGGTTGCGGCGGGTGCTGTTTCGCTCGGCCTCGGCGCTATCGGCACGGTCCTTCCCCTGTTGCCGACCGTTCCGTTCGTCATCCTTGCGGCCTTCTGTTTTGCGCGGGGCAGCCCCGCATGGGAGGCCAAGCTGCTCGCCCACCCAATTTTCGGGCCACATATCCGAAGCTGGCGGGAAAAGGGCGCGATCAGCCGCAAGGGCAAGCTCGCCGCGACAGGCGCTTTTGCGGTCAGCATCCTGATTGGGATCTGGGCGATGAGTTGGCCCTATGTCGCCATTCCGCCTGTCGTCGCCGCGATCTGCTTGAGCTGGTTATGGACACGCCCGGAGGCCTGATCTTCCAACGGCCCGCCTTCCCGACTAAAGACAGTCTATGACGAACACCAAGACACGCACCGGCGGACGCATCCTCGTTGATCAGCTTGTGATCCAAGGCTGTGACCGAATCTTCTCTGTCCCCGGTGAGAGTTTTCTCGCCGTCCTCGACGCGCTGCATGACAGTCCGCAGATCCAGAATGTGGTCTGCCGTCAGGAAGGCGGCGTCACCTTCATGGCCTGTGCCGATGGCACGTTGACGGGTCGTCCGGGCATTGCCTTTGTCACCCGCGGGCCGGGTGCCACCAATGCCTCCATTGGCGTTCAT
>CAJBSR010000169.1 GCA_903958285.1 uncultured Sphingomonadales bacterium | reverse complement strand
GCGTTCCTGATGCAAAAAGGGGCCAGCCTTGCGGCCAGCCCCTTTGCTGTTTTGATCTGCAAGCTGTGCTGCCGTTTATTGCCCGCGATGATGCCTAAAAGGCAGCAGCCCTATTGCCTTGCAGAGACTTACTTACTTTTGCGGTAGTAGCGACGCTGGCGGGCGAGGTGATCGTCAATTGTCTTCTGGGCGCTGGTTGCAGCGGTGCCAGCGGCATCCGCTTTGGTGTCAGCAGCATCGGCCGCAGTTTGAGCGCCATTTGCGGTTGCCTGAGCTGTCTGAGCGGCCGAGGTTGCGCCATCAGCTGTTGCCTGAGCATTCAGCGCAGCAGCATTGCCCTGCTTGGCAAGTGTCACGGCTTGATCAGCCGTTGACTGCGCACGCTTCACTGATTCGATGCTTGCGCAACCGCTGAGCATCGCGCCTGCAACTGCGGCAGCGAGCAGAATTCGTACATTCATTTTCATCTAAAATTCCCAAAATTCATATAGATGCAAATGCGCACCTAAATTATTGCGAAATTCGATTATGCTTGGCGATGTGCCGACGCAACACAAGTTGATGCCGGATTGCTGGCAATTTCAAGTGCAACGACGCCCGTTGGGGATAGGGCTCCTGCCACCCCGCAAGCCATGCAAAAGAAAAAGGGACCGTGGCGACCCACGATCCCTTGATCTGCAGCAATATTCTTTGAGGAATATCGACGGTAAAGCTTAACGCTTCGAGAACTGGAAGCTCTTACGCGCCTTGGCCTTGCCGTACTTCTTACGTTCAACAGCGCGGCTATCGCGGGTCAGGAAGCCAGCAGCCTTGACGACCGAGCGGAGCGCAGGCTCCTGCTTGGTCAGCGCCTGGCTGATGCCGTGCTTTACAGCGCCGGCCTGACCGGAAAGGCCACCGCCCTTGACCGTTGCGACAACGTCATACTGACCTTCGCGATCGGCAACGCCGAACACCTGGTTCATGACGAGACGCAGCGTCGGACGTGCGAAATAGACTTCCTGATCGCGGCCATTGACCGTGATCTTGCCGGTGCCGGGCTTTACCCAGACGCGGGCAACGGCGTCCTTACGACGGCCGGTTGCATAGGAACGGCCCTGCGCGTCAACTTCACGTTCGCGAAGTGGCATCGTCGGGGTTTGAACGACGGGAGCAGCAGGAGCTTCGTCTGCAGCAACTGCTTCAGCGGCGGGCGCTTCAACAGCGGCAGGTGCTTCTGCAGCAGCCTTGGTGAGATCGCCGAGATCAGCGAGCGACTGACGGGTATCGGTGTCGGACATTATGCACCCACCTTGTTCTTGCGGTTCATCGACGCGACGTCGAGGACGTTGGGGTTCTGCGCGGCGTGCGGATGCTCTGTGCCCGCATAGAGGCGCAGGTTGCGCATCTGCTGACGACCGAGCGGACCACGCGGGATCATGCGTTCCACGGCCTTTTCAAGAACGCGCTCCGGGAAGCGGCCTTCAAGAACCTTGGCTGCCGTGATCGACTTGATGCCGCCGGCATAACCGGTGTGCTTGTAATAGATCTTCTGGCCCAGCTTGCGGCCGGTGAAGCGCACCTTGTCTGCATTGATGACGATGACATTGTCACCGCAATCGACATGGGGGGTGTAGCTTGGCTTGGTCTTGCCACGCAGAACGTTGGCAATGATGCTTGCGAGACGGCCAACAACGAGCCCTTCGGCGTCGATGATGTGCCACTGCTTTTCGACTTCTGCCGGCTTTGCCGGTTTGGTCACGCGGGTGAGCGCCTTCATAAGGATGCGTCCTCTTGACGGTAAAACGAAAACGCGCCGCCCCGAAAGGCAGCGACGATGGGGCGCCTTTTGCAGCACATGCCCGCTGAGTCAAGCTTTTGCAGGCTTTTCCAAACGGGTAAAATAATACCGTTAGGGTTAAGAGGCCTTGGTTTCGCGGCGGCCAAGGACGTGCAGGCCCCAGATTGTAGCGATGACAACCAGCGCGCCGACGGCCTGATGCAGCACAGCAAAGACGATGTTCACGCCTGTCATCACCGTCGCAATGCCGAGCAGGATCTGCGTGCCGAAGCTGCTGTGCACGGCAATCGAGACGCGACGTGCGCCTTGCGCTTTGAGCTTGCGGGCGAGGACGATCAGCACGCCGACGACCACCCACGCCCACCAGCGGTGAATGAAGTGGACGAGGAAGGGGTCATGCGTCGCGGCATAAAGCGCGCCCTTGGCCCAATCGATGCCTTCCGGAACGAAATGGTCGTTCATCAATGGCCATGTGTTCGACACCTGCCCCGCGCGCATGCCCGCCGTCAGCGCGCCCCAGATGATCTGGAAGAAGAGCACCGCGCCCGTCAGCAGTGCAAAGGGCGTCACCCGCGCGAGCGGTGCTGTGGCGCCGCGGTGGATCTGAAGACAGTCCAATGCCGTCCAGACGAGGGCCGATAGCAACAAGAGCGCCATTGTCAGATGCGCGGCGAGCATCACCGGTTGCACATTGACGCGGTCGACCAGGCCGCTTTTCACCATCAGCCAGCCGATCAGCCCCTGCATTCCGCCCAGAAAGAGCAAGATGACAAGGCGGCCGGTCAGGCGACCGGGAATGGCCCGCTTGAGACCGAACCAGATGAGCGGCAAGAGGAAAGCAAGGCCGATCACGCGTCCGAACAGGCGATGGAAAAATTCCCAGAAGTAGATCCACTTAAACGCGGCAAGGTCCATGCCCGCATTCATCAGCACATATTGAGAGCTATTTTTATACTTGGCGAATTCCGCCTGCCAGTCTGCCTCATTCAGCGGTGGGATCGCCCCTGTGACGGGCTTCCATTCCGTGATCGACAGACCCGATTCGGTCAGGCGCGTGATGCCGCCAATGACGACCATGATGAAAACAAGGCCGGCAACGGCAAAGAGCCAGCGGGCAATAGCAAGGGGACGGGCAGAGGTTTCTGACATGGCGGCGTCTATAGACCTGCGGCCAGACCAGCGAAAGCCTCGCTTCACCAAAGGGCAAGCGTCTTCAGAGGGAGAGCGAGCCACATGAAAGATATACAGATGATATATTGTAACGTGGTTGGCGATATGGCATAGGCTGGGACAAAGTGAGAGGACTCGCACGTTGACGCCACGACCGACTTGGGAACGTTTTGACCGATGGGCTATTGTCCTGTCGGGCCTTTGCGTCGCCCATTGCGTGGCAACGGCGGTGTTCTTCGCGATGCTCGCCTCCGTCGGTGGCGCCTTGCTCAACCCGCTTTTCCATGAAGTTGGCCTGCTGCTCGCGATCCTGTTCGGTGCGATCGGGCTTGGCCGCGGCGTTCTGACGCACGGCTATGCCATGCCGGCTTGGATTGGTGCTCTGGGTCTCGGCGTGATGCTCGGCGCGCTCACCTTGCCGCATGATGGCACAGAGGCGATGGTCACGGTCCTCGGGGTTATCCTCGTCGCCTTGGGGCATGATCTCAACCGCCGCGCCGTTTGCTAATCCTTCCCTGATGCTTGCGGCGCGTCGCTTGGCGTCGTAAGTTTGGCCCATGGCCACCCACGCACACAACCACCACGACCATCCTGCCGGCGACGACCTGATCGACGCCGCGCGCAACGCCATGGCCCGATCGGGCGAACAATGGACGGCGATGCGGGCCAGCGTGTTCGACGCGCTTGCCGCGTTTGAAAATCCCGCCTCAGCTTATGACATCGCCGATGCGGTTTCCAAATCGCAGGGCCGGCGTGTGGCGGCCAACAGCGTTTACCGCATCCTTGATCTGTTCGTGGCGGCCAATGTCGCGACGCGGGTTGAAAGCGCCAATGCCTATCTGGCCAATGCGCATCCTGATTGTGATCATGACTGCATCTTTCTGGTCTGCGATGATTGCGGCAACACCACGCATATCGATGATGATGACGTGACACAGGGCGTTCGCGCTGCGGCGCGCAAGGCGGGCTTCAAACCCGTCCGCCCGGTGATTGAGGTGCGCGGCACCTGCGCTGACTGCGCCTGAGGCACCCCTCATGGAAACGAAGCTCTACGACGACTTGCAGGCGCTCGACATTCCCTATGACGTTGTTGACCACCCGGCGGTTTTCACCGTTGAGGAAAGCCAAGCGGTCGATGGCGACATCCCGGGCGCCCACACGAAGAACCTGTTCCTGAAAGACGCCGGCGGGCGCTTCTGGCTCGTCACTGTGCCGGCGGCCCTCCGCGCTGATCTGAAGGCGCTGCCAGCCGTGATGGGCGCCAAGCGGGTCAGCTTTGGCAAGGGTGAGGATATGGAACGGCTGATCGGGGTCACGCCGGGTTCGGTCACACCTTTGGGGGCGATTGCCGATGCGGCGGGCGCCGTCACCATCGTGCTGGATGCATCGCTGGCCTCTGCGGATCGCGTCAATTGCCACCCGTTGCGCAATACAGCGACGCTTGGCCTGTCGGGCGCTGATCTGGTTCGCGCGCTCACGCATTGGGGGCATCCCCCCGTCATCGTCGACGTTCCTGCTCAAGACTGATGCGCGTCCTTGGCGCGATCCTTGGTGGCGGACAGTCAAGCCGCTTCGGGTCTGACAAGGCGGTCGCCGTGCTACATGGGCTCCCGCTCATGGACCACGCCTGGGCCGGGCTTCGCCCGCATGTGGAGGCTGTCATCACTGTCGGACGGGACTGGCCGGGATTGGTGCGCGTTGAGGATCAACCAGCGCCCGGCCTTGGTCCGCTTGGCGGGCTGCTCGGCGCGCTGACCTATGCCCAGACGGCGGGGTTCGATCTCGTCCTGACCTGCGGGTGTGATACGGTCGGGCTGAAGGCGGAGGCTGTGGCCGCACTCTCGCCCGCGCCAACTGTGCTCGATGTGCTGCCGATTGTCGGGCTCTGGCCCGCAGGTCTGGCCGACACCCTGCGCGACTGGATGGCGGACCCGGCGAACCGATCTGTCTATCGCTTTGCAGACCATGCAGGCGCGCGTCGTGTGGCAGTCGCCCAGCCCCCTGCCAACATCAACCGGCCGGAAGATTTGGCTGCATTATAGACTAAACGCTCACCCTGAGCTTGTCGAAGGGCCGTCCTTTCTGTTCATCAGAGAAAGAAGGACGAGGCTACGGCAAGCTCAGCCCAAACGGAGAAATGGGAGGGGTATCAGTCCGCCGGCTTCGCCGCCCAGACCCTTTTGCCGCCGACCCAAGTTTCGAAAACCTTGGTCGCGCGCAGTTCCGCTGGCGTGGCGAGCAGAGGATCTCTATCCACGAGAATGAAGTCCGCCCAGAGCCCGGGCGAAAGGCGCCCGACCTTGCCCTCGGCAAAGCTCGCATAAGCCGCCCCGGTTGTGAATCCGGCCAGCGCATCTTCGCGGGAAACGCGTTCCTGCGGTTGCCATCCGCCAAAGGGCTCGCCCTTGGCATCCATGCGGGTGAAAGCGGTCGCCAGCCCGGCATAAGGGTCCGGGCTTTCAACCGGCACGTCGGAGCCAAAGGCCAGCCGCGCGCCTGCGACCTGCATGGCATGCCAGGCATAGGCGCCGGCCAGTCGGCCCGTGCCCAGTCGTGCTTCGGCCATCAGCCGGTCGCTCGTCTGGTGGACCGGCTGCATCGAGGCGATGACGCCCAATCGCGCAAAGCGGGGGATATCGACGGGATCAACAATCTGCGCATGTTCAATCCGCCAGCGCCGGTCGCCGCCATAGGTCTGCGTCATCTCCGCAATCGAATCGAGCGCCTGCGCGTTCGCGGCATCGCCAATCGCGTGCACAGCGACCTGAAAACCATCCATGGCCGCGCGGCTCATCAGATTGCGCAGCTTGGCATCGTCGAGGAATTGCAGCCCGCGTTCGCCCGGCTTGTCGGCATAAGGTTGCTTGAGCCAAGCCCCACGGGAGCCGAGGGCGCCATCGGCATAGAGCTTCACGCCTGCCATGCGCAGCTTGTCGCCATAGAGCCAAGGCGTGGGTTCGCCTGCCGCAATGGCGAGCATCGGTTCGATATTGGCGGAATAGCTGAAGATGCGGACGTTGAGCCATCCGGCGTCGCCCGCGCGGCGATAAGAGGCCCAATCCTCGGTTGAGGTGCCCATATCGGCAATGCCGGTAATGCCAAAGGCGAGCAGATGCTCCTGCGCTTTGGCGAGCGCTACATCGCGTTCCTTGGACAGGGGCTTGGGGACGGCCTTTTCAACCAGTGACGACGCCGCATCGACGAAGACACCACTCGGCTTTCCGCCGTCCATCTGGATTTGCCCGCCCGGCGGGCTTTTGCTGGCGGCGGTCACACCGGCCGCCGCCATAGCAGCGGTGTTCGCCCAGCCGGCATGGCCATCGACGCGCTCCAGCCAGACAGGCCGGTCAGAGACAGCAGCATCCAGCTCCGCCGCTGTCGGGAAGCGGCCGAGGTTCCAGCTTTCCTGGTTCCAGCCGCGCCCGATGATCCATTTGCGGTTGGGGTTGGCGCGGGCATAGTCGGCAATCTTCGCCTGTGCTTCGGCAAGGCTTTTCGTGCCGGACAGGTCCAGCGTCATCAGCTGGAATCCCAGCCCCATGACATGGCCATGCGCATCAATGAGGCCGGGCATCAGCACGCGGCCTTGGCCGTCCAGCCGATAGTCGAACGCCTCGGGCTGCTCTTTCTTGCTCTTCTTTTTCTTCTTCGGGTCGCCCGCCATTTCGTTGGAGCGGATCAGCCGGGCAATCTTGCCATCCTTCCCGATCACGAGACCCGTAAAGCGGACCACCTCGCCCTTCGCATCGAGCGTCAGGCCATTTACATTTTCAACCAGCGTATCGGCCAGCAGGGTGGTGGGCGATGCGGCCAGAAGGACCGCAGCGACGGCGGCGATACGCTTGGAGTGGATCATTTGGCTTTCAATCTCCGGATAAGCGCGCTGGTATCCTGACGGCCGCCGCCCATATCCTGCACTTCGGCATAGAATTGGTCGATGAGAGCTGCGAGCGGCAGCGTGGCGCCATTGGCGCGGGCTTCGGACAAAGCGAGACCTAAGTCCTTACGCATCCAATCCACCGCAAAGCCAAAGTCAAATTCGCCCTTGGCCATTGTGTCCCAGCGGTTGAGCATCTGCCAGCTGGAGGCGGCACCGCCGGAGATCGATTCAAACACCTTATCGAGGTCCAGTTCCGCCGCTTGCGCAAAACGCATCGCTTCGGACAGGCTCTGGATGATCCCGGCAAAAGTGATCTGGTTGACCATCTTGGTCGTCTGTCCGGCGCCTGCGGGGCCGACATGGACGATCTTGCGGGAATAGGCCTCCATAAAGGGTGTCGCGGCTGCGATGGCATCGTCCCTGCCGCCACACATCAGCGTGAGCGTCCCTTGCTCGGCCCCAATTTGCCCGCCTGTGACCGGCGCATCGACCACTTTGACGCCGACATCCTTGGCTTCGACAGCCAATTGCCGCGCGATCTGCGCCGAGACGGTCGTGTGATCGACGTAAACCGTCCCCGGTGTCATCGACCGGAAGGCACCATCACGGCTCACAGTGACGGCGGCAAGATCCTCATCGGTGCCGACGCAACTGATGACGGCATCTACGCCTTCTGCGGCCTTGGCCGGCGAATCGGCGACGGTCCCGCCATGCGCTGCAACCCACGCCTCCGCCTTGCCGCGCGTGCGGTTATAGACGGTGAGCTCATGCCCTGCGGCGGCAAGGTGGCGGGCCATTGGCCCACCCATGACGCCCAGCCCGATAAATGCGATTTTTCCCATGACACATCCTTAAGGCGGCTTCACAGCCTTGGCCAGAGGCTGGTGACAGGTGCCGTCAGGCTGGCTTTGTCTTGCCTTTTTGCGCAAGAAAGCCCAAGGCCCGCGCCATTATGGCCACTGCACCTGCCCCCGGAAAATCGCTGCCTGTCTCCATCGATGACGTAAGGGCTGCCCGCGCGCGCATTGCAGGCTCTATTGTCCGCACGCCGACGCTGCACAGCCAAACGCTGTCACAACTGACGGGGGCTAATGTCTGGCTGAAGTTTGAAAATCTGCAATTCACAGCCGCTTATAAAGAACGCGGGGCGCTCAACCGCTTGCTTCAACTTGGGCTGGAAGCGCGCAAGGCGGGTGTCATTGCAGCGTCTGCCGGCAACCATGCGCAGGGTCTGGCTTATCACGGCAAGCGTCTCGGGGTGCCTGTCACCATCGTGATGCCCAAGCCGACGCCCATCGTGAAGATCATCCAGACGGAAAGCCATGATGCCCGGGTTGTGCTGTTCGGGGAAACCTTTGATGCAGCCTATGCCCATGCCCGCGAGATGGAGGCGGCCGAAAATCTGACCTTCGTGCATCCGTTTGACGAAGCGGAAATCATTGCCGGTCAGGGGACGCTTGCGCTCGAAATGCTGGAAGACGCGCCGGAGATTGATTGCTTTGCCGTGCCGATTGGCGGCGGCGGGCTCATTTCTGGGATTTCGACAGTCGCCCGTGCGCTTAAGCCTGAGGCGAAGATCATCGGTGTGCAGGCGGAACTTTTCCCCAGCATGTACAATGTCATCAAGGGTACGAACCTGCCCATTGGCGGCGATACGCTGGCCGAAGGGATTGCAGTCAAATATCCCGGTGACCTGACCCGCACCTTTGTGCGTGATCTGGTGGATGACATCCAGCTGGTCGGGGAACGGCATCTTGAAGAATCGGTGAGCCTGCTGCTCCAGATCGAAAAGACAGTGGTAGAAGGCGCAGGCGCTGCCGGCCTTGCTGCCTTGCTTGCCAATCCGGAGATGTTCCGTGGCCGCAATGTCGGCATCGTTTTATGCGGCGGCAATATCGACACGCGCCTTCTCGCCAATGTTCTGCTGCGGGATCTGGCCCGTTCTGGCCGACTCGCGCGCATCCGGCTGCGTCTGCAAGACCGGCCGGGCGCTTTGTTCGGCGTTTTTGGCATTTTTGCAGAGCTGAATGCCAATGTGCTCGAAATTTACCACCAGCGCGTGTTCACGACGCTTCCCGCCAAGGGTCTGATTACCGATATCGAATGCGAATTGCGCGATCGGGCTCATTTGGAGGCGCTGTTGGCTGGTCTGGCTGAAGGCGGATATGACGCCAGCCTTGTCGAATTGGCCTAATATCTCCGCTTTAACCGCGATTTGTTGGTAAACGATCTTTTCACAATGTCGTTCACCCGACATAAGTGAGTCCACGTCGGCGGTGTTGCACGCGTCGGGCGTGGATGTTCAACCGCAAGAGGCTCGGCAAAGGCGATGACAGCACAATTCCGCTTTCCCCGCTTCTTCGTGACGAGCCCTGCGCCGTGCCCCTATCTGCCGGGCAAGTTTGAACGCAAAGTCTTCACGGACCTGAACGGCCTTCATGCAGGTGAACTCAATGAGGCGTTGAGCAAGATTGGCTTTCGCCGCAGCCAGGGCGTCGCCTATCGCCCCAGCTGCCTTGATTGTTCGGCCTGCGTCTCTGTGCGCGTGGTGACGGGGGAGTTTGAAGCCAACGCCTCGCAAAAGAAGCTGCTGCGCCGCAATGCCGATCTGGAAGTGTCTGCCTGCCAGCCTTGGGCCACGGAAGAGCAGTTCGCGCTTCTGCGGCGCTATCTCGGCGCGCGCCATCCGGGCGGCGGCATGTCGCAGATGGATGACATTGACTATGCGGACATGGTGGAAACGACGCCTGTCGACACCAATGTCATCGAATATCGCGAGCCGTCGGTCGATGGAAAGCCCGGTCGGCTGATTGGTGCCTGCCTAACCGACCGGCAGGTCGATGGCCTGTCGATGATTTATAGCTTTTTTGATCCGGATCTGCCGTCACGGCCCGGCCTTGGCACCTTCATCATCCTCGACCACATCATGCGGTCGGCAGAGGCGGGCCTGCCCTATGTGTATCTCGGCTATTGGATCGCCGGTTCCCCGCGGATGGAATATAAAACGCGTTTCCAGCCGCTTGAACGGCTCGGCCCGCAGGGGTGGGGCCGCTTTGAGGCGGAGGAAGCGAAAGAACGTGTCTTTCCGCCAGAACTCGCGCGGGTGATGATCGGGGCCTAGATCAACCCTGCCAATGGCGAAGACGGGTCGGCATACATGCGCCGTCCCATGCGTCCGGCACGATAGGCGGCTCGTCCGCTTTCCACCGCGAGCTTCATGGCATGTGCCATCAGGATCGGGTCTTTGGCTTCGGCAATGGCGGTGTTCATCAACACGCCTTCACAGCCCAATTCCATGGCAACGGCGGCATCAGACGCCGTGCCGACGCCTGCGTCCACTAGCACCGGCACCTTTGCCCCTTCAATGATGAGGCGGATGGTCACGCGGTTCTGGATACCAAGGCCGGAGCCAATGGGGGCACCCAGCGGCATGATGGCGACGGCGCCTGCCTCTTCCAGTTGCTTGGCGGCGATGGGATCGTCCACGCAATAGACCATCGGCTTGAAGCCTTCCTTCACCAGCACTTCGGTTGCCTTCAGCGTCTCACGCATATCGGGGTAGAGCGTGCGCGCCTCGCCCAGCACTTCCAGCTTCACCAGATCCCAGCCGCCCGCTTCCCGCGCCAGTCGCAACGTGCGGATGGCGTCGTCGGCGGTAAAGCAGCCTGCGGTGTTGGGCAGATAGGTGTATTTCTTCGGGTCAATAAAATCGGTCAGCATCGGCGCACTGGGGTCGGACACGTTTACGCGGCGGACGGCCACCGTGATGATCTCCGCGCCTGACGCTTCAAGCGCGGCAGCGTTCTGGGCGAAGTCCTTATACTTGCCGGTGCCGACAATAAGGCGCGAGGTGAAGGTGCGGCCTGCGACGGTCCAGCTGTCGCTGTTCTCCGCGCCGCCACCGACGAAATGTACGATCTCCAATTGATCTCCTTCCCCCAATTGTACCTGATGCAGTGTTGAGCGCGGCACGATTTCGCGGTTGCGCTCCACCGCCACTTTGGCCGGTTCCAGCCCGATTTCGGTCACGAGATCGGCGATCGATGCGCCTGCGCGCACCTGCCGCGGCTCTCCGTTCAACTGGATGGAAATCATGGGCGACCGTCCGTTCCTTTGCCTTTTGCTGCCGGTCCATATAGGGGAGGAACCCAGCGTCGCAACCGCACATCATCCGGAGCCTGCCCGCATGGCCGAAAAGCCTGTTATCTATGTCCTAAATGGTCCCAACCTCAACCTGCTCGGCACGCGCGAGCCGGAGATTTACGGCGGCGACACGCTAGACGATATTGCCGGGCGGCTGGAAGATCAGGCGCAGGCGCTGGGCCTTGCCTTGGACGTCCGTCAGTCCAATCATGAAGGCCATCTGGTCGACTGGTTGCATGAAGCGCAGGCGATGGGGGCTAAGGCCGTGCTTTTGAATGCAGGGGCTTTCACGCACACGTCAGTTGCACTCTATGACGCCATAAAGGCGATCAAAACGCCGGTGATTGAGGTTCATTTGTCGAACCCGCACACGCGGGAAAGCTTCCGCCGTAAGAGTTACGTTGGGGAAGCGGCGAAGGGAACCATCGCCGGATTTGGGGCGTTGAGCTATGCGCTCGCGCTGGACGCCGCCGCCAAGCTCTGACAAAGGGCGGCACAATATCACATCCTTTGGGGGTCAAATGGCTGAGAGAACAGGTACGATGCAGGTAGATATCAAGTTGGTCCGGCAATTGGCGGAACTGCTCAATGAAACCGGGCTGACCGAAATCGAAGTCGAAGATGATGATCGCAAGATCCGCGTCGCGCGCACCGTGCAGGCAGCCTCGGTTGCCGTTGCTGCACCGGCCCCGGCGGCTGCGCCCGCAGCAGCGCCCGTGGCGGCACCTGTCGCGCCGACCCCGCCTGCCGATCATCCCGGCGCGCTCAAGTCGCCCATGGTGGGCACCGTCTATCTCGCCGCCTCGCCAGAGGCCGCGCCCTTCGTTTCGGTGGGGGATAGCGTCAAAGAAGGTGACACCGTCGTTATCATCGAAGCGATGAAGGTCATGAACCCCATCACCGCCACTAAGGGCGGTAAGGTGACGCAGGTTCTGGTCGCCAACGGTCAGCCGGTCGAATATGACCAGCCGCTCGTCGTCATTGAATAACGGCGCGCACGCATGACAATCGAAAAGCTCCTGATCGCCAATCGCGGCGAGATCGCGCTGCGCATTCACCGCGCCGCACATGAAATGGGCATCAAGACGGTGGCGGTCCATTCGACCGCTGATGCAGATGCCATGCATGTGCGCTTGGCCGATGAAGCGATCTGCATCGGGCCGCCATCGGCGAAGGACAGCTATCTCAACGTTCCCGCGATCATTTCCGCCGCTGAAATTTCGGGCGCTGATGCCATCCACCCGGGCTATGGTTTCCTGTCGGAAAACGCGCGCTTTGCGGAGATTATCGAAGAGCATAAGCTGATTTTTGTTGGCCCGAAGCCGGAGCATATCCGGACTATGGGCGACAAGGTGATGGCCAAGAAGACGGCCGGCGCCCTTGGTCTGCCGCTCGTTCCCGGATCTGACGGCGCCATTGACGATGTGGAAGAGGCCAAGCGCATTGCGCGTGAGGTCGGCTATCCCGTCATCATCAAGGCCGCATCGGGCGGTGGTGGCCGCGGCATGAAGGTCGTGTCGAACGAGGAAGAACTCGAAACCCAGATGCAGCAGGCCGGTACCGAGGCGAAAGCGGCTTTTGGGGACGCGACCGTCTATCTGGAGAAATATCTCGGCAATCCGCGCCACATCGAATTCCAAGTGTTCGGCGATGGCAATGGCAATGCCATCCATCTGGGGGAGCGGGACTGTTCGCTCCAGCGCCGCCACCAGAAGGTTTTGGAAGAAGCGCCCTCGCCCGTCATTACCGCAGAAGAGCGTGCGCGCATGGGTGGCATCGTCGCCAAAGCCATGGCCGATATGGGCTATCGCGGTGCGGGGACCATCGAGTTCCTCTGGGAAAATGGCGAATTCTATTTCATCGAAATGAACACGCGCATTCAGGTCGAACACCCGGTGACCGAAATGATCACCGGCTTTGATCTTGTGCGCGAGCAGATCCGCGTGGCCGAAGGCAAGCCTTTGTCGGTCAAACAGGAAGATCTGGAATTTCGCGGCCATTCGATCGAATGCCGGATCAACGCGGAAGATCCACGCACCTTTGCGCCATCGCCGGGCACGATCCGTGCCTATCATCCGGCGGGCGGCATGCACGTCCGCGTCGATAGCGGGCTGTATGCGGGCTATAAGATCCCGCCTTATTATGACAGCATGATCGCCAAGCTGATCGTCTATGGACGGACGCGCGAAAGCTGCATGATGCGGATGCGTCGTGCGCTGGAGGAAATGGTCGTCGACGGCGTGAAGACCAATATCCCGCTGCATCAGGATCTGTTGGCGCAACCCGATGTCATCGATGGCAATTATTCGATCAAATGGCTTGAAGAATGGCTCGCGGCGGAAGAGGCCAAGGGCTGATGCATATCTCCCGTCGGCATGTGCTGGCGGGAGGATTATTGCTGCCATGGGCGGCGGCGTCCATGGCACGACCGCCCAAGGGCCTCCTTGCCGATCTGGAACGCCGTTCGGGCGGTCGGCTGGGTTTTTGTCTGCTCGATACTGGCACAGGGCGCGTGATGGGCCATCGTCTGGATGCGCGCTTTGCGATGTGCTCGACCTTCAAGTTGCCATTTGCGGCATGGGCGCTGCATTTATCGGATCTGGGCAAACTTCAACTCGATGAGGTTCTGCCGCTGACGGAGCAGGATCGCGTCTCACACGCGCCGGTCACCGGCCCGCTGATCGGCAAAGGTGGGATGACGATTGAGGCGCTTGTCGAGGCCGCCCAGAAAACCAGCGACAATGTCGCGGCCAATGTCGTCCTGCGGCGGCTTGGAGGGCCAGCGGCCTTTACGGGTTGGCTGCGATCGATCGGGGATGCGACGACGCGGCTGGACCGATATGAGACTGAACTCAATCTGGTACTCCCCGGCGATGATCGGGATACAACGACACCGCGGGCCTTTGCCCAGACAGTTGCAAAGCTGACGACGGGCAGCCTCCTTTCCTCTCTCTCACGCCAGAAGCTCGTGCGTTGGACCGTGGAGACGGGCACGGGCTTGAAACGGCTGCGCGCGGGTCTGCCAGACACATGGATCGCCGGTGATAAGACGGGAACCGCTTTTGCAGACGGCATGGCGGTCAAGGTGAACGATGTTGCCATTGTCTGGCCGCCTGGGGCATCGCCCATCGTCTTCAGTTGCTTTTTTGAGGGTCCCAAAGAGGGACAAGAAACTTCGTCCGAAATGGAAAAAATTCATGCCGAGGCCGTCAAGATCGCCTTGGAATCATTTCAATATGGAACGAATCACCGAATCAAGCGTTCCTGATTCGGCGCCACTCGCAGGCAAATTGTGGTCGTGTCGAGTTCATACAAACAGATGATCACTGCACCGGCGGCTTGCTCGATCCAAATGGAAGAAGGGCCCCGCGCCGAAGCACGAAGCCCTTCAAAAGTGGCTGAATAGCTAGCCTTTTCAGGCTTAGCCGTTCTTCCAGCCGCCACCCATGACCCAGTCCCAAAAACCTTTGGTCGGGGCGGGGCGCGCCGTTGTCGTCGTCTTCATAATCTTCCCCTTGTCACACACAGCCACCGGGGGAACCGGTGACAAGGAGAAGATTGGATTCAGCCAATATGGTTTACAAGAGTTTAATTTTCCTAAGCCGCCTCGGGCCGCACTTGTCGGTCGACAAATTGGAAAAACTCCTCACGCGGCATGGGGCGCGAAATGAAGAAGCCTTGGGCCTTGTCGCAGCCCATGGATTTGAGCAGATCGAGTGTTTCGAGTGTCTCGACACCTTCGGCCACGACGCTATGCCCAAGCGAATGGGCGAGTTCGATCGTCGCATTGACGAGCACGCGGTCGCTCCGGCTCTGATCCATCGCAGCTACAAAGCCCCGGTCGATCTTGAGTTCGGTTGCTTTGATCGTTTTGAGATATTCAAGCGTGCAATAGCCCGTCCCATAATCGTCGATAGACACGGTCACCCCAAGCGCGGTCAACGCGTTGACCGTTGCGAACATGTCCGCCTCATTCTCGACCGCGGCAGACTCCGTGATTTCGATGGTCAGCATCCTTGCTTTCACGCGGTAGCGCCGCAGCGCCTCTTGCACTTTGCGGACAAAGTCCTTCCGACTGAACATCTGGGCGGACAAATTGACGGCAACACCCAAGCGGCCATGGGTGGCCGCAACCATGGCCAGCGCCTGATCCAAAACAAAATAGGTCAGCTTGTCGATGCGGCCATGGGCTTCGGCCACCGAAATAAATTCTTCAGGAGAGACAGAGCCCCGCTCCGGGTGTGTCCAGCGCACAAGCGCTTCAGCGCCTGTGACCTGCCCGGTCCGTAAGTCAATCTGAGGCTGATAGGCGACCCAGACTTCCCCGGTTTCGATGGCCGTATCAAGCCGACCGAGCAGCGACATATTCCATTCGGCCTCGTTGAGACGGGCGGGATCATAGTATTTCCAGCGGTGGCCAGCGGCAGCTGCCTCATCCGCCGCGACAAGTGCACTTGCATAGCGGGAACCGAGATCTGCCGTCGTGCCCGATTCAATGCCAAAGGCTATGGACACGTCGACCTGCCAATTGCCGACCGCGACGGGCATCAGGAAGAAGCTGTGGATCGCTTCCAACTGGTCGGACAGTTCGTCATGCGCGACGCCGTTGGCGACCCAGCAGAAAATGCCGTCATCACCATGATAGAGTGTTGATGCGTTGCCCGCCTTTAGCCGCGCTGCAATCTGCGTTGCGAGAACATCCTCATTCTGGGCGAGGGCGGCGACAAGTTCCGCATAGTTTTTAACCCGGACAGCAACGACGGCATCGCCATCTGCGCTCTTACGCTCTTTCAGGGCAAGCAGGTTGGGCAGGCCCGTTAGCGGGTTTACGCGGGCATCGCCGCGGCGGTAACTGCGCCAGGCTCTGATGACGAGGACACAGGTGCAAAGCAGCAAGCCCGGTGCAGGATTCACATAGATATTCCGGGCTTCAAGCAGGATTGGGCCGAACATTAATGTGCCGCCCGCAACGACGCCCACAGCCGCGGCAACGCGCCGCCGGCCGAACCACAGGACCAGCGAGCACAGCACGGCAAATGCAAATCCCGGCACCCAACCCAGATTGGTCTGGGGGCCGAGGCGCATGGTTTCGGCAGCAGTCACGTGGATCAGGGCGGTGGGCAGAGGCTCTCCGCCGGGGACATTCTCTGCAAACCGGCCAGTTGAAACGAGCACCGTCTTGCCTTTCAAGGCAGATCCGGCAGTGCCATCCATCACTTGCAAAGCGCTGATCTGGGGGATTGATTGCGGGTCAATGGAATAGTCGATGATAACATCCGGCCGGTTGTGCATCCGTTGGGCACCGGCCATCGCCGCGGCGAGGCTCGGAAACTCCTCGCCTTCAGCCTGCATGCTGTACGCCGCGTGCCAGGCATGGCCAAAGCCGTTGAAATAGAGTGGGATTCCTACAGTGGAGGCGACTTTATCGAAGATCATCGCCGGCTTCTGGAAGCTGCGCTCATGCGTCACAGGATCCTTATCGAAATTGGCGCCGATGAGTGGTTTCAACGGCAGGCGACCAAACGCCTTGGCCAAAGTGGCGTCCATGTCTGCAGAGCCTGTCGGCACAAAGACATGTTCAAAGGCCAACTGTTTGGCGCCCGCGGCATCAATACGTTCAACAAGATCGGCCACCTTGTTGCGGGGCCAGGGCCATTCGCCGTGCGCGGCGACGGTTGGACTGTCGATAGTGACGACGACGATTTGTCCGCTGGCGTCATGGGCACGCGCATGGTTGCGCATAACACGCATCACATCGTCCAGCGGCGATGAAATTTCCAACACCGCGACGACCAGACATGCGACAAACGCCCATAAAAGCGGGCGGTTCCGCTTTCCGGTCAGGGTCGTCCAAAACTGTTTAACGAGGTGGAGCAATTGGGCCTCGGGTCATTTTGTTTGGACCAGATAAACCCAAAGTGGTTAATTTCCTGTTGTCGTATATTGCTCGATTATCGTGCCTAATCAATCCGTTTTGGGTCAGAATGGCGGTAAACCTAAGGGTCGGCAGCCGCCGCCTTGTGAATGTTCATGCCGCAAATGTCTGGCCTTGCCAGACCCAGTGGGTTTCGTGCATTTGGAGCGCTGCAGCGGCCGCTCGTCGCCAAGGGTAAATTGAAGATGATTTTTGTCCGGAACGCGTTCGTCTTGGTCCCCGCACTTCTCATGGCAGCGACGGCCACTTTTGCGCAGCAGGCGCCGAAGAATATTCTCCCGCCTGCGGTGACTCAGGCAACACCGACTCCGGTGCCATCGCCCCTACCGGCGCCAGTTTTGCCGTCTCCCGAAGCGGCAGCCCCTGCTGAGATTGCCCCGCTTGCGCCGGCTTGGTCGCTTGCAGACGCAAGCAAGCTTCTGGGCATTGTTCGTGCCGTCGCAAAGCGCGGGCTTATTGTTGCGGACTATGAACCCGATGCGCTTCAAGCGGCGATCGCAGGCGGTGAAGGTGTGGCGCTGAACGATGTCGCGACGCGCATTTTCACGCGGCTCGCAACAGATCTGCGCGACGGCCGGACGCCGCGCGCAGCCCGTGTGCAATGGTTGATCGTTGACAGTGATGCGGTCACCCTGCCGATCCACGTTGCACTGACCAAAGCGTTGGCATCACACGATATTGACGGCGCATTGACGGCGTTGGAGCCCAAGCACCCCGATTATGCCGCGCTGAAGGCGGAACTTGCAAAGACGCCTGCATCGGACGCGGCCAAAATTGGTCTGTTGCGGGTGAATCTGGAACGGTGGCGGTGGATGCCGCAGACGCTCGGTGAAAAGCATGTTCTGGCCAATGTGCCGGAATATATGGTGCGGGTGAACACCTATGGCCGCAACATTGCCGCCTATCGTGTCATCGTTGGCAAGAAAGATACGGCAACGCCGCAGCTATCGGCCAAGGCCGTGGGAATCGTTGTGCATCCGCCTTGGATCTTGCCGCAGAGCATCATTCGCCAAGAGGTGGGTCCGCTCATTGCGCGTAACCCGGCTCTGGCACGCGCGCGCGGTTATGTCTGGACGGGGTCCGGCAAGACGTTGTCGGTCATTCAGAAGCCTGGTCCGACGGCTGCGCTCGGCCAATTGAAGATCGACATGCCGAATGGCGAAGCCATTTTTCTGCACGACACGCCCAACAAGACGCTCTTTGCCAACAATCCGCGCGCCTATAGCCATGGCTGCTTGCGCACCGATCGTGCCTATGAACTTGGCATTCTCCTGAGCCTGATCCAGTCGGGCGAACGGCTGGATGACGTGACGGTGCGGGAACGGATCGCCGATGATCTCGTCACGCTGATCCGTGCCGGCAAGACGGAGAAATATCCGTTCAAGGAATCGATCCCTGTTCATATCGGCTATTTCACCATGGCGACCGCAGGCAGTAAGGCGTTGCAGAGCTTCCCTGATCTTTATGGTCGGGACGCGCCAGTGCTCGCCGCTTTTGCCCGACCTCGGGTTGAACCGGCGGCGGTTGCACCCGTTGTCGCGCCCGCCCCGGTCGGCTGATCCGCGCAACTGGTTGATCGATAGAGTGTGTTTTCTATAGCGTGAATGGTGTCTGGAAGCGCCATTTGCGTCATCACTGCGTAACAAAGGAAGCTAGGCTGGCATTTTTGTTGCGAATCTGTTATACTCCGTCTCGACAGCGGGGTTCACCCGCACCCGGATAAAGTTGTCCAGACCAAAAGCCTTGCGCACTCTGCGTCGCCGTTCCGTCCGACGCGCGCATCCTGCGAGGTCTCAATGGGCACATCGGTTGGAAAGGTCGCAGTAAATGTCTTCTAACGCATTGAATTTCGTCGTCGGCGATTACGTCGTTTACCCTAAGCATGGCGTTGGCCGCGTCGTGGAACTGCAGAGCTCTGAAATTGCCGGTATGAAGCTGGAACTCTATGTTCTGCGCTTTGAAAAGGAAAAGATGACGCTCCGTGTTCCCACGAACAAGGCGGAAAGCGTCGGCATGCGTAAGCTGTCGTCGGACAAGCAGATGAACGAAGCGCTCATCACCCTGAAGGGCAAGCCCAAGGTCAAGCGCACCATGTGGTCGCGCCGTGCGCAGGAATATGAAGCGAAGATCAACTCGGGCGACCTTGTGTCGATTGCCGAAGTGGTCCGCGATCTGTTCCGTCCGGAAGATGCGCCGGAACAGAGCTATTCCGAACGCCAGATCTTTGAAGGCGCGACAAGCCGTCTTGCCCGTGAGCTTGCGGCCATGGAACAGACCGACGAAAAGGCAGCTGCCGTCAAGATCATCGAGATCCTGAAGAAGGCCGCCCCGCAATATC
Source organism: uncultured Sphingomonadales bacterium (assembly GCA_903958285.1). GTDB lineage: Bacteria > Pseudomonadota > Alphaproteobacteria > Sphingomonadales > Sphingomonadaceae > Aquisediminimonas. The sequence goes on along the minus strand of CAJBSR010000169.1, from coordinate 9,818 downwards.
AAAAGGTTGCGGCTGAAGCCTAAGCTTCGCGATCCAAGGATCCCGAGGGGCAAAAGGGCGGTCAATTTGGCCGCCCTTTTTGTTTGACGCATCGGCCTGTTCATGTGTATTATTATAGTAATACAGTTGAGGAGGCACGATCATGCGAAACGGAATTCTGGTGGGCTTTTTGGCCGTGACCCTCACGCTTGGCGGGTGCGGCCATAGTCAGGCCGAACAAGGCCGGGATGAGACGCGGACGTTCGCCCTTAAGGACTTTGATCAGGTCACGCTCAGCGGGGCTGACGATGTGAATGTCATTTACGGGCGGGACTTTGCTGTCGCCGCCACGGGTGCGCCCCATGCGCTGGACCGGCTCGATATCCGCACCGAAGGGGCGACGCTCATCGTGGCCCAAAAGGAAGACAAGGGGTGGAAGATCGGTTGGGACACGAAGAGCGCATCAGCGCTGGTCACGGTGACGCTGCCCATGATCCGCGCGGCCACCTTGTCGGGTGCGGGTGACTTAAACATCTCCAGCGCGACGCCGGAAGATGCCTTTGCTGCCCGCCTGTCGGGTTCTGGCGACATGACGGTGGCCAATAGCCGCGCTAAGGCGGTGGACCTCACCTTGACAGGGGCCGGCAGCTTGAAGCTACGTGGTGTCGCCGACACTGTAAAGGCCCAGTTGACCGGATCGGGCAGCATTGACGCCGTGGCGCTCACCGCGCGTGAAGTGACGGCGGACCTCACAGGGGCCGGAAACATCTCTGCCAGCGCCAGCGAACTCGCGACGGGGACACTCTCGGGCGTCGGCAATGTCGACATTGCCGGGCCTGCCCGCTGCGCCGTCAGCAAGACGGGCGTCGGCGATGTGCGTTGCGGCGTTGCGCGGGAATAGGGATGGCTTGCTCCTGTCGGCAGCAGGTTCCATACCCCCGGCATGAACCGCGCCTTTCCCCTCGCCGTCCTTGCCCTCCTCGCCGGGTTCGCCGTTCCGATTGAGGCCAGCGCTGCGGAGCGGACCTTTTCCATCTCCGACTTCCGACGCATCCGCGTGATCGGGCCGTTCCGTGTTGACGTCATTGCGGACCGGTTGACCACCGTACGGGGCAAGGGCAGCAATGACGCGCTCGATCGCGTCCGGCTCGACGTGCAGGGCCAGACCTTATTCATCCGGCTGGACCGCACGAACTTTGGCGGCGCTGAAGATAAGGGGCCACCTGCCGTCATCACTATCCGTGCGCCTGCGCTGAGAGAGGCCTCGCTTGCGGGCAGCGGCGCGCTCTCGCTCTCAGGTATGAAGGGCCTGCGCGTCGCGGTTGTCGTGGAAGGTTCCGGTAGCCTTTCCGCCACCAATGTTCAGGCCGACAGGATGGACATCGGTGTCGTTGGCACTGGCACAGTGACGTTGTCTGGAAAGGCGCGCAACGCCTCGATCACCGGTCGTGGCGCAGGGTCTGTGAAGGGCGGCGCCCTCTCCGTCGATGATCTTGCTGTCACATGGGAAAGCGCTGGCGACGCCGATCTTGCGGCCACACGTACGGCAAAGATCACCTCTACCGGCACCGGCAATGTCCTTGTGTCGGGAAAGCCCGCTTGCACCGTGAACAATGGCGGCAATGGACAGGTCACCTGCGGGAAATAACCTCCGCCGATGGGAGCCTCTTCCTCAAATTAGCGACAAATCCGCGAGTTCGCTCATCAGTGTCGGCGGTAAGTCGGATACATCCTCGCCTTCGCGGACGGTACCAAGATCGGCGGGAGCGTCCTTGTCTTCCAGATAACGCCAGCCCTGATGCGCGCGGCGGGGCATCGGATTGACGGGGATGACCTTGGCCTCCAGCACGATGTTGACGCGGCCTTCCGGCGTATCTTCAAATCCCAAAACGCGCGCACGACCGACCAACTGGTGCTTGATGATCCAGTAGAGCGAGCCGCCCTCCAGAATCTCGGCATGGCGCTTGGGCAGATAGCGCGTGGTCAGCCGCACGGTGTTGCCTGTGCGGTTCGCTTCGATGCGGTTGACGAGATCAGCAAAGGCGGCGGCGCCAAAGGCCACCCGCGACAAATGAAGCGGCATTAGCCGACCAGCCCGGTCGCGGCGGCCAGCCCCAGAAACGCCAGAAAGCCCATCGAATCGGTGATCATCGTCACAAAGATGGACGAGGCGACCGCCGGGTCGACATCCATCCGGTCCAGCAGGACAGGCACGAACACACCGGCAAGACCTGCAATCACGATATTGGTGAGCATGGCCGCTGCAATCACGCCGCCCAATTGCATGTTGCTAAGGAAGAAGGCGACGCCGACACCCATGACGAGGGCGACGGTTAGGCCATTGAGAATCGCGACGCGGATTTCACGCAATATTGTGCGCCAGGTGTTGGACCGGGTCAGTTCATTGGTGGCGATAGCGCGGACGGCGACGGCCATCGTCTGTGTGCCTGCATTGCCGCCGACGCCTGCGACCATTGGCATGAGTGCGGCCAGCACGGCCATCTTCTCAATCGTGCCTTCAAAGAAATTGATGATCGTCGCCGCAGACAGCGCCGTGATGAGATTGGCGAGCAGCCAGCGGACGCGCGTTTTGTAGCTGTCGAAGATCGGCTCGTGAATGTCGCCTTCACCGGCGCCGGAGAGCTTGAGGATGTCCTCGCTCGCCTCTTCCTGAATGATGTGGACGATGTCATCGACCGTGATCATCCCGACCAGACGACCGGACGGGTCTACGACGGCCGCCGAGATCAGGCCATATTTCTGGAAGCGCAGTGCGACTTCTTCCTGATCCATCTCGACCGGGATCAGCGTCTGTTCGCGCTTCATGACATCCGCCATGCTGACGGCACGTGGGGTACGCAGCACCCAGCTCAAATGGCAGGTGCCGACCGGACGGTGCTGCGGATCGACGACAAAGACTTCCCAGAAATCGGTCGTCAGATCCTGATTTTCGCGCAGGTAATCGATGACCTGCCCGACCGTCCAATGCTCGGGCACCGCGATCAGCTCACGCTGCATCAGGCGGCCAGCGGATTCTTCCGGATAAGAGAGCGCCTCTTCGATGGCGGCGCGGTCATCGGGTGCCAAGGCGCGGAGAACGGCGCGCTGGTCGTCCTCTTCCATGTCCTCGATGATGGCGACGGCATCGTCGGTATCGAGTTCAGCGGCGATGTCAGCCACCTGCTCGGGCGCCAGATCGTCGATCAAATCCTCACGGACATAATCGTTCATTTCCGCAATGACGTCGGCGTCAATGAGGTCAGACAAAGCCCGCACCAGAGCCCGACGATCATCGGCGGGCGTCTGTTCGATCAAGTCGGCGATGTCGGCCGGGTGGAGCGGGGCGACAAGCGTGCGCGCGCCATCATCGTCACCGTCATCGACGGCGGAAAGCACGTCGCGCACGAATTCACGCTTCAGATGGTCGTCTTCGTCCAGCTGATTTGCGACCACGGGGTCGGCGGTGCGGGTGATGTCGGTTTCGCTCATCGTCCCTTCCGTCAGGCTGGCGTTCAACGTTGCGTGGTTAGGCGCGCTGATTCAGCATGGCAAGCTTTGCCTTCCATCCCGCCAAAGCGTTGCTAGATTGGGATGATGACAGACACATTTCTCCTTTCCGTGCTCGACCAGTCTCCGATTGAGGAAGGCCACACGGCCTCAGATGCGCTGCGCAACACGATTGACCTTGCCCAGACCTGCGAGGCGGCCGGATATCACCGCTATTGGCTGGCAGAACACCATGCCTCGCCGGGACTTGCTGGATGCGCGCCCGAAGTGCTGATGGGCCCAGTCGCGCTCGCCACGCACCGCATTCGTCTGGGGTCGGGCGGCATCATGCTGCCGCATTATTCGCCGTTCAAGGTTGCCGAGACCTTCAAACTCCTCGCCGCCTTGGCGCCGGACCGAATCGACCTTGGGCTGGGGCGTGCGCCGGGTACCGATGGGCGGACGTCTTATGCGCTCCAGCGGGATCGGTCGCGCCGGATGCCGGTGGATGACTTTCCGCAGAATCTGGCGGAGGTGCTCGCCTATCTCGGCAACGGCCTGCCCGAGGATCACCCCTTTGCCAGCCTAAAAGACACGCTGCCCACCGGCGGTGGCACGGTGGAGCCTTGGTTGCTCGGTTCGTCCATCGAAAGTGCGGCTTGGGCGGCAGAGGTTGGTCTGCCTTACTGCATTGCCGACTTCATCAATTCAGATGGCTTGCCGCAGGCCGAACTTTACAAACGCCACTTCCGTCCCTCACGCTGGCTGGATAAGCCTTATCTGATGGTCGCAAGTTGGGCGATTGCAGCGCCCTCGCGTGCCGAAGCAGAGCGGCTGGCCGTTCCGGCACGCATGATGTTCCATCATCTCGTGCGCGGTGAACTGATTCCCGTCCCGTCGGTGGAGAAGGCCGAAAACTGGGCCGCAACCATTGTTGACGCTCCGCAGCGCAATCGTCGGTCGATCCTTGGTAGCCCGTCCGAGGTGAAGGCGCAGGTGGATGAGGCTGCGGCATTCTATGGCGCGGATGAAATGATGCTCGTCAACATCATGCCCGACCATGAGGCCCGTAAGCGCAGCTATCGCCTGATCGCTGCCGAATATGGGTTGGCATCCCCTGCCCAAGCCGCGTAGGGGCGGGCGCAGTTTTTCATCAGCAGAAAGTCCAGTCATGGCCGATACACTGACCTTTACTCTCGAAACCGGTGACGTTGTCATCCAGTTGCGTCCTGATCTGGCCCCCGGCCATGTCGCCCGTATTGCGGAACTGGCGCAGTCCGGCTTTTATGACGGTGTGGTTTTCCACCGCGTCATCCCGGGCTTCATGGCGCAGGGTGGCGATCCGACCGGCACCGGCATGGGCGGTTCGGATAAGCCGGACCTCGCCGCCGAATTCAACGCAGAGCCGCACGTCCGTGGTGTTTGCTCCATGGCGCGTTCGTCAAACCCGAACAGCGCCAACAGCCAGTTCTTCATCTGCTTTGACGATGCCCGCTTCCTTGACCGTCAGTACACGGTTTGGGGTCAGGTCACGTCGGGCATGGAACATGTCGATGCCCTGCCAAAGGGTGAGCCGCCGGCGAAGCCCGGCAAGATCGTCAAAGCGACGGTCGCCTAATCAGCCGCATAGAGATTGACCAGCCAGTCGCGGAATAACCGCACTGGCTGGCTTTCCAGTGCGCGGGGTCGGCAGGCGAACCAGTAGCTGTATGGGCTGCGCACTTCGATGTCCGCGAACATCCGGACGAGCCGTTCGTCGGAATAGTCGGCGAGCAAATTCTGGTGGAGGAAGGCGATGCCCATGCCTTGGGCCGCCGCCTCCAGCATCAGCTGGCCTGAGTCGTAATAGTCGATCGCGGCAGGCTCGAGATCGGGCAGGCCGACCGCTTCGCGCCAAGCGTCAAAGGTTTCTTCCAACTCGCGGTGGATCATCACCGTCATCTCAGCCACCTGTTCCGGGCGGGTGATGGCGTGCGGGCCCTGCACAAGCCGTCGTGCGCCCACGGTGTAGATATTGTCGCGATAAATGCGGACGCCAAAAAGGGCAGGGTCCAACTCCCCGGCCAAAGCGATGGCGCAATCAAGCCCGTCGCCAAGGCGGGATAACGCATGGGACGCTGTATCCAGGTCGATATGAAGTTGCGGATGGATTTTCCGCATCGCCGGGAAGTGCGGGATCAGCCGTTGCGATGCAAAAAGCGAGGGCACACCCAGCCGCAGGCGCATCACATGGTCCCGCGACGTCATCGTCTCGATCGCGTCCCCCAGCATTTCTATGGGCTGCACGACAAGGGCCATTAGTTCCTCGCCATCGTCATTCAGTCGAATCGACTGGTGCCCCCGTTCGAACAAAGGTCGGCCAACAAAGGCCTCCAGCGACTGAATCCTGCGGCTGAGTGCAGGCGATGACAGGGAAAGCTCTTCGGCCGCGGCCTTGATCGACCCGAGGCGGGCCACTTGGACAAAGGCTTCAATTGCGGCGAGGGAGGGAAGGCGGCGCATGGCCTCTAGATACACAACGATTGCATAAACTGCAATCACGGTTTTTCATTTCGCATTTGCACAATAACTGGGTGCGGTGCACATAGAGGGTGCCTTTCAGGCATCCTCTCCTATACAAACTTTCATAGGCCAGTCCCTCGGGGCTGGCCTTCTTTTTTGTGCCTGAAAGGGGTGGGGCGTGGCCGGTAACTCGCGTTCCTCTGAGGATTTTGGCTGAAATACGCCGGTCTAACCTAAGGATGCAGGGCGCCCTGGCCACATCCGCGCCCTAAGGGCTGCCCATGCCCTGCAACTCTCCCGCGGCTCAATCTCAGCCAAACGGAGCAGACGGCATCGCTTTCGCACCTGCACAAAAGGGAAGACTAGAGGTTCAGATTTACCGCTCCCGCGGCGGAGATCCCAATGGTTCCAATGGCTTGATCCGTGCCATGACGTAAAAGATCAGCAGGACCAGAATCACCGCGGAAAGGTAATAAGGGAGCGGTCCCCAGATTTCATAGAGCCCGACACCGATTGATGGCCCGAGCACAAATGCCGCACCGTTGACGGAGGTCACGCGCCCCGCCACCGCGCCTTGGAGCTTTCGGTCGACAGCCAGCGATGCGCCTGCGGTAAACGCGGGTCGGGTGAAGCCGAAGCCAATGCACGCAATCGCATAGGCGGATGCGATCCCGTAGAGCGAAGTCGCTACACCTGTGAGCGCCGAGCCGACCGCCGCGACGGCCAGCCCCACCACAACCATCTTGCGCGGTTCCAGATTGAATAGGGGGATCAGCCCCCATTGCACCAATAGAGCCGCGCCTGCGCCGATCATCAGGACGATGCCAATGGCCTGCTGCGAATCGGCCAGTGGCAATTGCAGCCGGTCAATGACGAGAAAGCCCACGGCCTGCCCCGTCATCGCCTGTGCGTGGCCCATAACAAGGCCGAGCAGCATCCAGGGCCAGATGCGCGGATCACGCAGGGCAAGCGGCTTGGATTGGGGGGATGTCGCTGCCGTCACACTGCCGCCTGTCGGTGCGCCACCAATGGATGGATAGCTGACAGCCGCACCATGCCCCGCATCAGTCGGCAAATCGTCCCGCAGATAGCGGTAGACAAAGAACAGCACGACGGACCCAAAGATCGCGAAAATAAAGGCCGGCCCTGCAAGCCCGACCACAGGCAAGCCCACGAGCCAAGGGGCGGCCGCCGGGCCGAGGATGGTCCCCAGCCCGAAGGCGGAACCGAGCATCGTCAGCGCCTTGGTGCGTTCCTTGCGCGATGTGCGTAGCGCGACCATGGCCTGCGCAGCGGGCGGGGCGGCTGCGCCAAAGATGCCGTACAGCATGCGCGCCGCGATAAAGGCGATCATCGTCACAACTGGCCCCAGAACTTTGTGCAACCCGAGCGTCAGCACAATGCCGCACAGTCCAACCGACGAGACAAAGCCGACGAGCCCGAGCATGACCATCTCACGCCGGCCGTCCCTATCGGATCGACGCGCCCATTTTGGTGCGGAGAACACCCAGATGGCGGCAGACACAGAAAAAGCCGCTGCGATGACGCTGTCGGGCACGCCAATTGTGCGACCCAAAGTGGGCAATACAGATTGCAGTGCCGTGTTCCCGGCCCCTGTGATGAGCATGACAAGGAACAGCAGCGTAAAATCGCGGTTATTCTGACGTGCATCAGCCATTGGCCGGCGCCTTTGACCACGCATAACTGCGCTCCACGCGTGCTACGTCTAGACTATAGGAGGAATACCAATGCGCGCGGCCCTGTTCCCGGATGGCGGTGTGTTCCGGGTGGTCGCGCCAAGCGATGGCCGCTGCATCATCCGCCCAATAGCTGACAGTGATCCCGAAGCCGTCCGCTCCGCGCGTGGACATTATGCCGCGATAGCCGGGCTGATGTTCGGCAAGCGCCGCCATAGCCTGAGCGGCCTGTTGATAGCCGTCCGGATCAAATTCGGTGCGCGTCGAGGCAAAAATGACGGCGATGTCGCCCTTACGGTCGCTTCCCATGGGCTCCAGATACCCACCGCTTGTCGCCTGCGTAACCCCTTTAATGGCCCATACGGGTTGAAAGCCCTTCGGCAATCTGCAAACTGGTGCCAAGTAATTCTGAGGAGCATCCAGCCCAAATGACAAGTAGCCGCGTTGCCACGTCCCGGTGGTTGCAGAAGAAGCCATGGGGCCCTTGGGCAATGTTCTTTCGCGGGTTCCTTAAAAATCCGGTCATGGTTGGATCGATCATTCCATCGAGCGACGCGTTGGTTACGCATATGTTGAGCCGGGTAGATTGGAAGACGTGTAAACTCTTTGTGGAATATGGCCCCGGCGTCGGGACTTTCAGTCAACAGATTTTAAAAAATCTTTCTCCTGAAGCAACTTACGTCGCGATCGACCTGAATCAGGACTTTGTCGATTTCCTCTCCGCCACCATCAAGGACAGCCGTTTCCGGCCGATCCATGGGTCGGCCGCCGATGTTGAACAGATTGTCCGGGACAGCGGATACACCCATGCGGACTATGTTCTGTCCGGGCTTCCCTTCTCCACCTTGCCGCCCGGTATTGGTGCTGCCATCTCTGCGGCGACGGCCCGGGTGCTGCGGCCCGGCGGTGCGTTTCTTGTATATCAGTATCGCGCGAGGGTTCGGGATTTTCTGGCGCCCCATTTTCCGCGCATCGAAAAGGCCACTGAATATTGGAACATTCCGCCCTGCTTTCTTTTCTGGGCGTGGAAGCCCGACGGCAAATAACCTTGCAAGCCTGGCTGCGTGTCGATAGCGGGCGCGCAACCACCATCCATTCCGCTTATCCTTTGGGGGAAAAACCGTGACTGCTGCCTCTCTTGATGTCGTTGCCGTGGGCAACGCGATTGTCGACATTATCGCTGCGGCGGATGACGCGCTGATTGACGCCGAGGGCCTGACCAAGGGTGGCATGCAGCTCGTCGACGCCGCGCGTGCCGATGTGCTGTACGGCAAAATGGGCACAGCCCATGAAATCTCGGGCGGTTCGGCTGCCAACACGATTGCCGGCATGGCAGCACTCGGCCGGAAATGCGGATTTATCGGGCAAGTGGCGGATGACCAGTTCGGCAAGGTCTTCAGCCATGATATCCGCGCGATCGGTGTCGACTTTACAACGCCGATGCGGGGCGAAGAGCCGCCGACGGCCCAGTGCCTCATCTTCGTGACGCCCGATGGGCAGCGCACGATGAACACCTTCCTTGGCGCGTCGCAGTATTTGCCGGCCAAGGCGCTCGACAAAGTGATGATTGAGCGGGCCGCTGTGCTGTACCTTGAAGGCTATCTCTGGGATCCGGAAGAGCCGCGCGCTGCGATGCGTGAGGCGATTGCCATTGCCAAGAATGCGGGCCGTAAAGTTGCCTTCACGCTTTCCGACAACTTCGTCATTTCGCGCCATGGTGACGATTTCCGCGCGCTCTTGAACGCCGGTGACATCGACATCCTGTTCGCGAATGAGGGTGAAATCTGCACGTTGATGGACACAGAGGATTTCGAAGCGGCTGTGGCTGCCGCAGCCCCTCTTGCCGAGACGCTGGTCGTCACCCGCAGCGAGAAGGGCGCGATTGCGATCCAGAACGGCGTGCGGGCTGAAGTGGCGGCAGAGCCTGTCGAGAAGGTTATCGACACCACTGGCGCCGGGGATTTGTTTGCTGCGGGCTTCTTGGCCGGACAGTCCGAAGGCCGCAGCTTGGCCGACAGCCTCACCATGGGCTCGGTCTGTGCTGCGGAAATCATCTCGCATTATGGCCCGCGCCCGGAAGCTGATTTGAAGGCGCTTGTGGCCGCCCGCTTGGGCTGACCGACTTTGTCATTCCCGCGAAAGCGGGAATGACAG
>CAJBSR010000168.1 GCA_903958285.1 uncultured Sphingomonadales bacterium | reverse complement strand
TCTGGTCAACGGCTTTAACGGCGGGCGGGGTTTTGGCGGCCCACGCGACACGGCCGGCCTTGAGCGCATCGAAATTCTGCGCGGACCAACAGCCGCCCTCTATGGCCGCGGAGAGCCAGGCGGCACCATCAATCTCGTCACCAAGCAGCCGATCTTTGAAAAGCTGACAGGCTATGTCGCCGCACAATATGGTGACTTTGACCGGTATCGCGGCGAAGTGGATGCCAACCTTCCCATCGGCACAAACATCGCCGTTCGCCTTATCGGCTATGGCGAAGACGCCGGCAGTTTCCGCAACAGACCCCGCAGTGACCGCTATGGATTCCTTCCCTCCATCGCCGTACGTCTGGGCGATGAGACCACGCTGCGCTATGACCTTGAATGGACGCAGGCACGCGCGCCATTTGACCGGGGCACAATTGCCCCCGATGGCCGATTTGGGCTGGTATCGCGCAAGCTGTTTCTGGGAGAGCCGGGCGACGGGCGGCATAAGGCCGACGTGTTGGGCCATCAGGTGCAAATTGAGCACAAGTTCTCCGATGACTGGAGCCTGCTGGTCGGCGGCAGCTATCGCGACACAAGCCTTGAAGGCTTTTCTTCCGACCCGGAACTCGTCCGCGGGCGCCAGAAAATCTATGTTGATGGGCGCTCACTCTCCCGCCAACGCCGGTCGAGAGATTATGATGCCACGCATCTCGTGCTGCGGGCCGAACTTGACGGGGACTTCCACTTGGCGGGCCTGCGCAACCGCGTCCTCATCGGTGTGGACTATGATGATTTCAAAAATGATCAGGTGTTCCGCCGCTTCCGCCCTCCCGCGGTCAGCAGCAACCCGACCGACCGGACAGGTTATGTTTTTGATATCCTGAACCCCAGCTATGGCCGGTTCCCCTTGCCCACCCCGGCGCCCCTGACGGACCGTTTGGACAAACAACGGGCCACCGGCTTTTACCTTCAGGACCAGATCACCTTGTCAGACGCGATCTCGGTCCGCGTCGGCGGGCGGTATGACAGCTTCCGGCTAAATGCCCTCAACCGGCTCACCACCCTTTCGCAAGAGCGGACCTATAACCGGTTCAGCCCCCAGATTGGCGCGGTGCTGACGGCGTCTGATTCCGTCTCCTTCTATGCGACCTATGGTGAAGGCTTCCGCCCGAACCTTGGCGCGGACGCCGCGGGCCGGTTGTTCGATCCGGAATATAGCATCTCTTACGAAGCGGGCCTGAAATTTGGCGTGCTAAACAATGCGCTTCAGGGGTCTCTGGCGGTCTACACCATGAACAAGCGTAACGTCCTTGTCAGCGATCAGGTCAATCCGGGTGCGTTCATCACGATTGGGAAAGCGCGCAGCCGCGGGATGGAGTTTGATCTTAACGGACGGCTTCCAGGTGGGTTGGAGGCCTTACTGTCTTACGCCTATATTGACGCGGAAAGTCGGTCGAACGTCCTGGAACCGAACTTCAACTTGCCTGTCCGGATTGGGGATCCCTTGATCAACATCCCGCGCCACACATTTGCGGCGCAATTGGCCAAAGGCATGGACATCGGCACCACACGATTGCGGGTCGGTGCCGGTGTGCAACATGTGGGCAGCCGGTTGGGCGAAACCGCCACCACCTTCCGCTTGCCCGCGCACACCTTGGTCCGGACGTTCGCCAACTGGACCCTGTCCGACCGGCTTGAGCTTTATGGCACGGTCCAGAACCTGTTCAACACGACGTGGTATGCCAACAGCTTCTCCACCTTGTTCCTCCAGCCGGGAACACCGCGTGAAGCCACGATCGGCCTAAGGGTGAAATTCTGACCAGCCCCGCTTGGCCGAATTTCTGCCCGCACCAACACCGCGCGCCTTTTGGCGCAGAGCACGGACAAGAGTCCGGCGATGCGCCATGAGGATGACACGGGGCAAGTGAGGAGAGAAAGGCGGGCGCGGCTTCGACCTCGCCCAATCGTCATGCAGCCAGCATGTCGTCCATGCATACGGTATCAAGTTCTAGGATGTGGGTCACCCGGCCCATGGCCATCCATGCCGAAATACACAGTGTCAGATCGACAATCTCGCTATCTGTGAAAGCGGCATGGAGCCGCATCCAATAGGGCTCATCATCCGCAAATCCGCGCGGATCTTGGGCCACGCGCTCGCTATGCTCAAGCGCAAGGCGTTCCTGTTCCGAAAAACAGTCTGCATCCCGCCAATTTTCGACTGCAGCGAAGAAGTGCTCATCCGGCGCCGCGCCACCGCGCGCGACAATCGACTGAGCGACATCGCCGCCACCAGCTTCAATAAACTGATCAACATGCTTTGCCGCTCGCATGCTCTGACAGACCATACAGCCGTTGATTTGTGCCGTGCGATAGCGTGCCGCTTCAAGCACGCGCAATGGCAGCTGCGACGATTGATACACGGCAGTGGCGAAAGCACCGCCAGCGGCCCCGATTTTCGGAGCGTACTGACGCAGGGCGTAGCCATATGGATTTCCGGCTGCTTCGTCAGGAATGGTCACACGAGCCATAAATACATGCCCTCATCTCTTTTGGCTTACAAACATCTGAACCGCGAACGATCTGTTTAACCGTCTAAAACTGACATGCAACGTATACAGAAATAACCGTAAGGTCACATGATATCCGCAGCTTAAGCTGCGAACCTTGGTGCGCTGATTCCTACATAAAAGGCGTTTTTGATGTCATCGTGTTTGGGTTTCGGCGACGGGGCATAGCGCAGCCTTTGCCCGTTTCACTCTCTTGCCCAGCCGTTGGGTTTGCTCTGACAAGAAGCACCATCATCATGGCGGCCCCTGTGACACCGCCATACTATCTCAGATACGCTGTCGAGAAGTGTTTACCCAAACAAGATTGTCGGGCTGCCGCCCTCAATCATCTGGGCACCGATCTTGAACTGACCGCTGGCGTAAATCAGAGTGCGGGCCTCATTGTCAAAGGCGAGGTCTGTCCCGACGGTGCCAATGGGGATCGACGCTGTGTCGGTTCCTTTTGCGAGCAACATTGAAGAGCCGGATCGCACCGCAGACCAAGCGCCAGAGCTTCCGGGCAGATCGATGATATCGCCCCCGCTGTTAAAGCTCGCGTCAAAGCTCAGGCGTCCGCCGAGCATCTCGACCGTCTCTTTGCCGCTGCTCGTGCCAATGACCTGCACCTTGCCGCCGACGGACACCTCCGCCCCTTGAGAAAGAATAAGGCGTGCGCCTGCATCGGGAATTGTTCCCGGCTTGATGGTTGACGTCGTCTCGGCGGGGGCTGTGACCTTGCTTGCTGTATCGTTGAAGCTTTGGCTGCCCAACTTAAACTGACCATCGCTGTAAGCCAGCGTGCGGATGCCATCGCTGAAAACAATCCAGTTCCCAAACGTGCCGATCGGGATGGTAACTGCCATGCTGTCGCTCACCAGCTTGGCGCTCGATCCAGTGCGTTGGATCGTCCAATCTTCGGCCTTGCCCGACAAGCGAATGACATCTCCGCCTGCGTTGAAGCTTGGGTCGAACATCAGGCTGCCCACATGATTGCTGACGGTGATGTCTTGGAAACCCTTGGTGCCGACCACACGCCCAGTGCCACCGACGCTGCCCGCAAAGCCTGTTTCTGTAACTAGGCTAAAACTGGACACCGCCAGATCGCGCTGAAGCGAAGACACTTTAACCGTCTGATCTGCAAAGCGCAGCGCCTCGATATTGGTGAGGGTGTCGACACCTTCTGTCTTCGTGGAGACAATGACCGACTTACCCGACAACTTGATCGAGACATCAGCATAACGATCCGCATAAACCGCCGTGTCGGCACCCGCACCCCCATCGATGCTGTCATTGCCCTCAAGCCCCCAGAAGACATCATCGTTGGCGCTGCCTGTCAGACTTTCATCAGCTCCTCTACCCAAGGGCTTGATGCTCTCGCTGACAAACAGCGTGACCTGGCTGATATTGGGGAGTGTTTCTGAGTAATTTGGGGTCATGACCGAGCCAATCAGATCCACGCCGGCCCCCGGGGACAGTTGGATGGGCGCCATGCGCGGGGGAACATTGATTGCGCCTTGCCCGGTATAGCCCCAGCCTTCCAGTTGATTGGGATTTACATAGGCATAGCTGCTGGGATCGACGGCCGAAAAATAGCCTTTTCCATTGTTCAGGAAAATATGGACTCCACCGGCAACAAAGCCCGCATCGGTCCATGTCTTGCCTGTCGCGTGGACGATGTCGATACTGCCGTCGCCATTCATATCCCGAAGGTACAACTCCCCCTCGCCATGATAGGCATCAAAGGGTGCGTTGTTGATCCTGCCTGCCTCTTCGGCAAAGACACCATTGCCTCTGTTCACGAGTAATTGAAGATAGTGGCCCTGATAATAGGGGTCCGCGCGGGTGCAGGCGACGAGGATATCTGGTCGACCATCACCTGTCAGGTCGCCGACGCTGAGGTAATTGCTCTTGGTATTAGCAAGGCCATAAGGGCCTTCAGGAAGGCGGATAACGCGCGCGCCTTCAATTCCTTTTCCGTTTGAGAGGAACGCGTAGCGGCCATAGCCTTCAGCATAGGCGACGATCAAATCGTCTATACCGTCCCCATCTAGGTCGCCCATTCCCGACGACATGACATAGGAAAAGCTCCGCGCCTCTTCCGGCATTTTTGCGGTAGCAAGGGTGAAGTGGCCGTTGCCGTCATTCAGCATCAGAACTTTGTTCGTATAGAAATCGATATCGCCATCGCCATCTACATCGCCAACGCTCATGTCATGGCCAAAACTATAGCCTTCTGGCACCCCACCTTGTTCTTGGCCCTGAATGTTCTTCGATGCGTCCACCATTTTGCCCGATGGTGTAGAGAGCAGAAGCGTGATGGGTTCCCGCAAATCGGCATTGGACTTTGGGTTGTTTTGCGAACCCTGCGACATGGACGCGATGACAAGATCATCACGGCCATCGCCATTAAAATCAGCGGCATAGGTCCTGTAATTCATGTGCCGATTGGGCAGCGGGCCTGAGACAATGTCATTGGCGGGCCCCAAAGTGCCATCGCCTCGGTTCAGGAATATCTGCGGATAAACAGGCGTTTCGCGATAGACCGTATGCGGGAAGGCAACCCAGATCACGGCCAGATCCTCGAAGCCGTCGCCGTTGAAGTCACCCGTCACCATGTTGTGGGCATCCAGCGTAAAGGAGCCCGCGGCATGGGTGTCGGTGACCTTTGGGTAGAAAAAGGCGGGATGCGCCTCTTCTATGACGTAGGCACCAAAACCAAATTGTGTGACTTTGAAAAAGTCGGTGGCAATCTCGCTATAAGAGGATCCGATCGCTTGCGGATCGCCGGCCTTCACGACTTTGGGTGTGAACACCTCGGCAGTGGCGCCTGCGAGGGAGTAAATGGGGCTAAATGTGCCGCCAAAATAATATTGGAGGAGCTCTACATTATGCAGCTCCCCGCGACCCGTGGGGCTGAAATAGGCCCAATAGCCGGCAGCAGCCTTGGTCAGTGTCGTCTGGCTGGGGTCGCTGGTCAAGATAACCAGATCTTCACCGCCGCGCCCATCAACATAATTCGTGCCGCCATTGGGCCAAAAAACATTATTGTTGCGGTCGCCGTAGAAGCGGTCATCCTGGTCTGAACCATGGGCGCCTTTAATGCCGATCAGCACATCGCGCCCACCTTGCCCGTCATCAGCATAACCCGCTTCGAGATCGAGGGTCACAGGGCTGGTGGCAGGCCAATAGACAGCCATGGCGAGCCCGCCGCCGTCCAGCGTGTCATTGCCTAGACCGCCGACCAAATTGGTCAACGTGATGCTGATCAGGCGGTCATCCCCCGCTTCGCCATAGATGTTATCGCCGGGTCCCAAATTTAGGGTGCGGTTGTCGATAACATCATTTGCAGGCGTGCCGCGATAGTCCGTCATAGCGGATCCGCTTAATCGATTTGCATCCAACTGGACAGAGCATGCGGAAAGAGTGATCTAATGCGATCAAGCGCGATAGCGCTATCAATCAGAGTGCGATTGGCCTCCCGCTTGAGGAACTGGTGCAAGATTAGAAACACTTTCGGCGGCAAGTGGCCGTTACTGGGCCGCTGCAATCCGAACACGATCCGAACATTTCGATATTGACCGTCGTTCTCTGATATTGAGTACTTTGGCGCTTCGAGGTTGACGATAG
The DNA here is from genome assembly GCA_903958285.1 of uncultured Sphingomonadales bacterium. Taxonomy (GTDB): domain Bacteria; phylum Pseudomonadota; class Alphaproteobacteria; order Sphingomonadales; family Sphingomonadaceae; genus Aquisediminimonas. Next base: position 3,171 of record CAJBSR010000168.1, on the reverse strand, counting down.
CTAAAGGTTCAATCTGTCTCGTGCGGCGAGGCAAACGCCCGGCCTCAGAACTGGTCGAGGTCGTTCGCCAGCGTTAACGGACCACGATAATGTGACCTGATTTGCGCTTTATACCCTGCGGTTCGGGCTGGGTCTGGGGTGCCTGCCGCGAAGTGGGTGATGACGAGCGCCTTCACCCCCGCTTTCGCCGCAAGCTGGCCCACTGCATCGGGGGTCAGGTGATGCGTCGAGAGATGCTGCTCCAGCCGCTGCCGGGCTTCTGCGGGCATATTGGGCGAATTCCGCGCGACATTTGCCATTGTCCCGCTCATGTCGATCATCTCGCTGATCAGGAGGTCCACGCCCTTGGCGAGCTCTTCCACTGCCCTGCTCGGCCCGGTGTCCCCGGTATAAACGATTGATCGCCCGGGCAGATCGAAGCGAAATGACAGCGACTTGTAGTTGCGGTTTTCGGTGCTTTCGGCCGCAAAGTCGTAATGCGAATTTTGCGCGGCGGTCACCTTCATACCATCGATGCTCAGCGTCTCGCCGCCTGCGGTCTCGATCACGGTAACGGTGTCCGCGGGCGGCATCCAAGGCTGGCCGGGAATGCCATAGCCCACGCGCGCTGCCGGCTGCATTGAGGCGACCATGCCTGCCACCAGCTCACGGGTGCCGGGTGGGCCATAGATGGTCAGCCTGTCCCGGACATTGGTCTGGTTGCGCAGGGCAAGCACCGCAGACAGCCCGCCTGTATGATCGGCATGAAGATGGCTGAGGAACACGCCCGTGACACGTGGCAGCATGATACCAGCCCGGCTTAACTGCTGGACCGTGCCGTCACCTGCGTCGACCAGATAGACACGGCCAGAGTATAACAGGGCGTTGGCCGGTTGCGACCGGTCGGGCGCGGGAACTGGCCCGCCCATCGTGCCCAGCGTGATGAACGTCCCTTGCTCTCCCGAAGCAGTAGCCGGAAGAGGTGGCGCGGGCTCAGCCAACGCTGACGCCGCAGCGAACATTGCTGCGAACGCCAGCAGGGCCGCCCTCTTCCGCATCAGAATTTGAAGCCGAACCGCACACCATAGGTCCGAGGTGGACGGATCTGGCTATAGAACACACCTACCTTGGCCGGGCTCTGCAGTGAGTTGGAGAAGACCAGCTCATTTTCCAAATTATTGACGAAGGCCGTGATCGACATCTTGCCTGACGCCGTTTCATAGGTGAGCCGCGCATTGGACATCATGTAGCTGCCCTGACTGCTCACATCGAGGAAGTCGATCGAGAGGAAGCGTGACGACTCAATACGTGTGTCGATACCTGCGACAAGTTTGCCTTTTTCACCGAGGTCAAATGTGTGGTCATAACCCGCGTTTACGACCCACTTTGGCGCGTTAACGAGAGGCTGTCCGGAGCAATTGACATCATAGACGCGGGCTGCTGGCGACGCGCCGAGCAATGTCGTCGGCGAGACTGCACAACCAATAACAGGGGCTGGTCCAGTAACAGAGTAGGCCTGATAGCGGAGATCGTCATATTTGGTGTGCAAGTACTGCAGATTGATGGAAAGAAGGTCCACGCGTGAAGGCTGCCAAAGAAGTTCGGTCTCAACGCCATAAATGGTGGCCGAACCTGCATTTTCCGTTTTGAACACGGGTCCAAAAATTGGGCCGCCGGGTGTTGTTGCCACCTGCACTGGCGCAAGGTGCGAGATCTGCTGATCCTTATAGTCCCAATAGAATGCTTCCACGTTCAGCTGCAACGTGTTGTCTAGGAAACGGTTCTTCGATCCGATGGTGTAAGCGGTCATCCGTTCCGGCGCCGAGAAATTGTCCCCCAGTGCGGAATACAGGATACCAGACTTAAAGCCGGTGGCGACGGTGGCGTAGAGCAGCGAGCGATCCGCAGCATCAAATTCGATGCCGGCTTTCCAGGTGGACTTGTTGAAGTTCACGTCGCTGAGAGCGTCTGTACGCAAATCAAGAATGATCGGCGTGAAGTTCGGGAATGCCGGCGGGACAAAGCCAACGAAGGGCAGGGTGTGCGCTTCGGTGACTTGCTGTTTGTTATCGCTTGTGTAGCGCAGGCCGCCAGTGAGGCGGAAGCGATCAGATATGGAATAGGTCGCTTCGCCGAAAACCGCATAGCTGCGCGTTTGCAGATCGGACAAAATACGCGTGCCATTGCTGCCCTGATCATAGCGTTGGTTGGCGGTCGTATCTTCGGTGAAGTAGTAGGCGCCCAAGACCCATTTCAGCTTGTCCGATTGGTTCGCCAGACGCGCTTCGAGCGAGAGCTGATCGGAGACCTCTGTGACGTCAATGAGGAAACTTGAGGCATAGCCGACAAAATCAAGATCGGTCTTGCGCCAGGCGGGAATAACGGTGAGCTTTGCAAATCCAAGATCAACGTTCGCCGTGAGGACGGCGCCATAATAACTATTGTCCTGATATCCATCGTCGCGGGCTCTGACCTGCGGGACGGGTGGCGTCGGAGCTTGGGAGACATAGGCCGCAATCACGGCTGGATCGCTTGGTCCCAACCTGCGTTTCCCGGCGAGCAGCGGCACGAATGTGCCGCCCGATCCCTTGCCGCCGACATGCCCGTAATCGAGCATGATATTCATGTCGAACTTGTCGCCGGTATCGAGGCGGAACTGACCGCGGACGGCGGCAGTTTTCTCGTCATCGTAGCCATCATTATAGAAACCATCGCGATTGACGTACTGACCCGAAAGGCGGAACGCGGCGATATCGCTCACCGGCACATTGATGGCGCCGGAGGATTTGACCGCGTTATAGTTCCCATATTCGCCGGTAACGAAACCGCTGGTCTCTCCGATTTTCGGCTTCGTTGTGATCAGGTTGATAGCGCCACCCGTCGCGTTGCGTCCGTAAAGAGTCCCCTGTGGACCCTTCAACACTTCCAAGCGCTCCAGATCGTAAAACAGCGCGGCGGGGGCTGCCGGACGCGAGAGATAGATCCCGTCAAGGTTGAAGGCGACGCCCTGCTCAGCAAAGGCGTTGGCACCGAAAGTGCCGATGCCGCGCAGATAAATCTGAGTGAGGGCGGCCGCGGGGGCAATCTGCAGCGCAGGCACGAGCCTTGAAATATCGGTCGCTTGCGTAATGCTTTGCTGCGTCAGCGTGTTTCCGGTCACTGCGCTGACCGCAATGGCGGCACGCTGAAGGC